>CAZGZY010000062.1:0-6711 GCA_964530365.1 uncultured Candidatus Saccharimonadales bacterium | reverse complement strand
TGTCCATATTGTCCTCCTTTGGACTGGACCTGTACCAACAGGGTGGGAGAACCCTCGTAATGAGTCCTACCTTCCCGGCCTGAAGAGCCAAAGGTCTTCGCGCTATCGCACGAGGCGTAAAGTTGACAAATGAAGACATAATGTGTTATTATAAACAAGCACCCTGACAACCGAGGGCATTGCCCTCCCGACCGAGACGAGGAGCCATGCTGGCTTCGCGACTATCCACCCGCAGCGACGTCCTGCGCGCGCTGTTCGCGCACATGGGCGCGCACTACACCGGCGTCCTCGCCAAAGACGCCGCCACCGCCATGGAGCTGTGGTTCAACGAGCACGGGGAACTCAACGTCGAGTACCCGGAAAAGCTCCTGATCGCCAGCCTCCCCTACGGCGAACAACTCGGGCTTATCGGGCCGAGGATTGACCTCCCCACCCAGATGGACGTCCGACGGATGAACAACCCCGGCGGAACGATCGCCGCGATGGTCAAGCGCTTCAAGCTTGACCACGACCTCCCTGCGCTCGGCTACCGGATCGGAGAGATGCTCACCTGGGCGGGGCAGCGTACGCGCTACCCCGACCGGAAGGAGACCCTCCCCGAGATCATCGCCTTCATCAAGCTCCACAACGCTGCGGTCCTGAATGACCCGTGGGTCGTCCAGCAGCTCGCGCTGGACGACGAGGACCCGAACCCGTTCAAGCGGCCATTCGCCACCGAGGTTGAGATCTGCATCCTGTGTGCCAAACTGGTCTGGGGCGACAAGCTCGTCCTCAGCCAAGTCAGGCACATCAGCGAACCGACCCACGTCTTCGACCTACCGACAGGCCGGCTGGAGGTGCCGGGCCGCGAGGTCCTGTACTACCGCTTCACCCGTCCGGGCTGCGCCGATCTGATCATCTTCAACGGCGCTGCCGTCGAGCGGCGGGGCGAGGGTGGCAAGGTCCTCGACGTCCGACCAACCACGGCCTCCACGGCCGCCGAGATCGCCGGCGTCTTCGGGTTTGGCGGGACCGAAGGTCTCATGGTCTCTAAACCCCACACGGCGCGGCTGGCAGCCGAGATCGATGACGTTGTCGCCGGCCTCGGCCACAACGTAGCCTTCGCGGTCTTCAGCCTGCCGACGCCCGTTCCGGACAACCAGGCGGAACTCGTCCGCCTGGCCAGGACCATGCTCGGCGAGATCGCTCGCAGCCTCAAGAACGAGGCCCACAGCCCCCGGTAGTAAGTCAAGGTGATGGCCGGGACGCAGTGCGTCCCGGCCATCTGCACGTCATCATACTTTTATGGCAAAGCCTACCAGTTACCTCGCCCGTAGCGCGAAGAACCGCTCCACGTTGCCCTCAGCGCCGCTCACGCCCGAATCAGCCTCGCCCGCGACCTCAAACCGCTCGAGCAACCATTCGCGCAAACCCGCCAGCACCTCGTCGCGCTCGGGCCCCAGCGGGATCACGCCGCGGTATTTGTCCGCCAGCGCTTTGCCCGCCTCAAACTGCGGCTTGGCCATCGCCACCATCAACCCGCCCGGCTTCACCAGCGCGGCCGTCGGCTCCAACACCTTCTCGAGCGAGATAAACGACACGTCCATCACCGCCATATCGGCAGCCTCGGGCAGCGCCTTCGGCCCCGCGCCCACCGCCACATCCCGAATATCCGTCTGCTCCATCACCACCACGCGCGGGTCTTGGCGCAATTTATACGCCAACTGCCCCGTCCCCACATCCACGCAATACACCCCCGCCGCGCCATTTTGAAGCGCGAAATCGGTGAACCCGCCCGTCGATGAGCCTACATCCAAGACCAGCTTGCCCCGAAAATCGAGGTGCAACACCTCGGCCACCGAGGCCAGCTTATCTCCCGCGCGGCTCGCATACCGCGGTTGGTCCTTCACATGCAGCTCCAAGGCTTCGTCCACGACCACGCCCGGCTTCTCGAGCCGCCGACCTTCCGCCGACACCTGCCCGGCCATAATCAGCGCCTGCGCCTGAGTGCGCGTCGCCGCCAGCCCCCGCTCTACTAAAACCAAATCCAGTCGCTTCTTCACCCCAATTCCCCTGCGAAATTAAAGCTTCTCAAACGCTCACCCAAATCATCCACATCCACCCATGTCAAAACTGCGGTCGCCATCTTTGGCACATATGTCAGCTCGACCCCAAGCTTAGTGGCAACCACTATCGGGATGTGCTTAGCGATGCAGTAACCAACCTCCATCAGCATCCCTTCGCTCTTCGCTTCGGAGGTTTGTATCACCAACAAAAAATCGCACGTATCGATCTCCGAGAAAGCATGATCTAAAATTTCGCGCGCACCATAGCCTTCGCGCTTAAAGGCCGGCTCATCAAAAAATGTGCAATACGCCTCGACACCAACTGACCGTAGAGCCTCTTGCACTACGGTCAGTATATTTCGAAGCTCGGTTGGGTTCTCGCCAGTATGCCGGTAAGACACGAATGTCTTCATAGAGGCTACTTCTGCCGCTCCAAATACGACCCCGAAATGGTATTCACCTTAATCTTGTCACCTTCATTGATGAACAGCGGCACCATCAGCTGCACGCCGGTTTCCAGCGTGGCCGGTTTCAGGGCGGCTGTAGCCGTGTCGCCACGGACGCCCGGCTCGGTGTCGGTCACGGTCAAATATAGCGCGTTAGGAACCTCAAGGCCGATCACGCGGCCGTTGAAGAACTCCAACTGCACCGTCGAGCCATCGGCCACCCACTTCGCCTGGTCGCCCAGCGTGTCCACTGATACCATTTCTTGGTCGTAGGTTTCGTTGTTCATAAACACCAAGTCGGTCCCGTCACGGTACAACATTTGCATGTTCACGCGTGTTACATCGGCCGGCTGGATCTTGTCCGAGCTGCGAAACGACTTCTCTACCACGCCGCCCGTCAGCAGGTTCTTCAGTTTCACCTGCACCACTGCCCCACCGCGGCCCATGGCGTGGTGCGAATAATCGGTGACACGGTAAGGCGCCCCGTCGATCTCCACCAGCACGCCAATTTTCAGGTCAGTGTGGCCGTATACGTTTGCCATCGGCTACCGAACCGTAAATGGCAGCAATGCGATGTGGCGCGAGCGCTTGAGCGCCACCGCCACCCGGCGCTGGTGGCGCAGGCAATTGCCCGTGCGCTTGCGGCCTTCAATTTTGCCGTAGCTCGACAGATAACGCTGCAACAGCTTCACGTCCTTGTAGTCGACGTAATCGACTTTCTCGGCGCAAAAACGGCAGACTTTCTTAGAGTAAAAATTAGCCATGATATTCCTGTAAATTAAATTAGAATGGGATGTCGTCTAGGTTGATGTTCTGGTTTGAGTCGAGATCTTGGATCACCACGTCGTCAGATTTGCTGGGAGCATGGGCGCTTGGGCCGTTTGAGGCCGCGCCACCCCCCGCGCCCGGGGCGTCGAGGAAGTTAATGTCCGCCGCCACGATTTCCGTGCGCTGACGCTTCACGCCGTCTTTTTCCCAGCTTTGGGTCTGCAGCCGGCCTACCACCATCACCTTGCGGCCTTTGGCCAAGTACTGAGCAGCGAGCTCACCAAGCTTGCCCCAGGCAACAATTTCGTGATACTCCACCGCTTCTTTGCGCTCACCACTGCCGTCCATCCAGGTCCGGTTGGTGGCAACGGAAAATGAAGCGACCTGCTGACCACCGGGGGTCGAGCGCAGTTCAGGGTCACGCGTTAAATTGCCCATGACGATTGCTTGGTTGAAGCTCTTTGCCATCTACTTAGTCCCCTCTTCGTCTGTTACTACTTCTTCGGCCTTGTCGTCGTCAGCCTTAGCTGCTTTCGCTTCGTCCACCTTCTTCTCAGCCTTCTCGCCCGATTTCTTGTCGGAACGTGCCGGCTTGTTCTCCTCGTGCACCACCAGAATGTGGCGTAGCACCTCCTCGGTAATAAGGATCGCGCTGTCGAGCTGGTTCACTTTCGTGGGCTCAAGGCTGACCTCAAAATACACATAAATAGCGAAGTCTTGCCGGGCAATCCGGTAAGCCAGTCGCTTCTTGCCCCAGTTGTCGCGCTTAATTACGCGGCCACCGGCTGCCTCAATGAGGCTCTCTACCTTAGCGATCGGCGTTTCCACGTCGATCTCGAGGTCGGGGTGCAATAGCACCATCAGCTCGTAGGTCTTTTGCATTGCTTCCTTTCTTTCGGAAACTACGCCACTCTCGTGCGCAGTTGCGTTCAAGTTTTGCTGAACGCAAAAAGGTTAATGATTGTTAAACAGGGGTAATTGTACGCCCAAATCTGGTTTTGGTCAATCACGAGCTACCAGTATACAATTGGTTCATGTACTCCCTCGCCAGCAAATTGGATAGCCTGCCAATTATTAGCCTCCAAACCGGCGATGCGGTTGCTTGGGTCAAGCAACCAATCATCGACATGGCAACGCTGCAAGTCATCGCCTTCCGCTGTGAAACGCTCCAGCAAAAACAATTTCTAGTGCTCATGACGCGTGATATCCGCCAGCTCGCCGCCGACTGCATCATCATCGACAGCGAAGACGAGCTCAGTGACCCGGGGGATATTGTGCGCCTCAAAAGCTTCATCGAAGCCAACTTCTCTCCCATCGACAAACTAGTCATAACTGAATCCGACCAAAAACTCGGCAGTGTCGAAGACTACACCATCAACCTCGAGACCAACCGGGTTCAGAAGCTCCACGTCCGGCAATCCCTGCTAAAATCCTGGCTTGGCGCCAGCCTCTCGATCGACCGGGCCCAGATCACCGATGTCACCCCGCGCCGAATTGTGGTCCGCGACGCTACAATCAAGGCCCAAGCGCTGCGTGGCGAACCTCTCCCAGATATTCACCCTTGATCCGCTATAGCTCTTACGCTAAGCTAAGGGGCAGTAAGAGGTTTAGGTGTGCTTCTCATTCTCATTTGGGCAATCGCGTTCGTACTAGCTTATCGTCTCGTTACAGCCAATTAACGCTCCAAGTCCGTTTCGTCACCAAGGCGCGCTAGCGCCTTTTTGATTAGCTCATATGAGTAACCCTGGCGCATCAGATACTCGGTTAATTTCCTGGGATCCCGGTATTGCGGCAACCGCCGCTTCTTCTGTGCTACCTGCACCAGCAAATCGATTTCCCCCTCGGCATCAAGCCCCGAGAGCACCGCGGCGATATCATCGCGGGAGACTCCCTTGGCCAGCAACTCCTGCTCCAGCATTCGGCGGCTCCGCGGGCGTAGCATCTGGCGACCCGCCACCCAGCTCTCCGCGAACTGGCGGTCCCCTAGCAAATGCGCCGACTCAAGCCGCTCCACCACCGCCTCAATGTCCGCCGGCGAACAATCTTTTCTGCGCAGGTAGTCGCTCATCTCACGGCGGCTTCTCGGCCTTATCCCGAGGAAGCGAACGGCCAAGGAGTAAACCTTGGCCTGTTCAGCGCCATCTCGGTACTCTTCTACCTCCGCGGCCTCCAGCTCCTGCCCAACCCGCAGCCCGCTCGTGCTCAGCTCAAGATCAGACAGGGCAAACGAGTACTCCCCGTCAAGATAGATGCTATACCTGGAACCAACCCGTTTCTGTCGCTTGATATCGGTAATAACTGGCACAAGAACCCCCCTCAGTCTTCAGCCTAGGCCGCCGCTGCCATTTTCCGAATCTCTTTATCGAACGTTTTCATCAGGTCTGGGTGGTCCTTGAGATACTGCTTGGCCGCTTCACGCCCTTGGCCAATCTTCTCGTCTTTGTAGGCGTACCAGGCGCCGCTCTTGACCACCAAACCGTACTTTACCGCCAGGTCAATCATGTCGCCCGAGGTCGATATGCCTTCATTGAACATAATGTCGAACTCAGCCACCTTAAACGGTGCCGCCACCTTGTTCTTCACGATCTTCACCTTCACATGCTTGCCTATCGAAACATCGCCATCTTTAATTTGCTCAGACCCGCGAATATCCATGCGCACCGAGGCGTAATATTTGAGTGCCTGGCCGCCGGCAGTCGTCTCGGGGTTGCCGAACATGACCCCAATCTTAATACGCAGCTGGTTAATAAACACCACGGTAGTCTTGCTCTTGGAAATAACTCCGGTGAGCTTGCGTAGAGCCTGGCTCATCAGCCGCGCCTGGAGGCCAACGTGGGCATCGCCCATGTCGCCTTCAATCTCCGCGCGAGGCACCAACGCCGCCACTGAGTCAACCACCACAATGTCGACGGCCGATGACCGCACCAAGGTCTCCACGATCTCCAGGGCCTGCTCGCCAGTATCCGGCTGCGAAATCAGCAGGGTGTTCAGGTTGATGCCAATGCGCCCCGCGTACTCCGGGTCCAACGCGTGCTCCGCGTCAATAAAGGCCGCCGTACCGCCCGATTTCTGCACCTCAGCCACCGCGTGCAGTGCCAGCGTGGTCTTACCGCTCGACTCCGGCCCATAAATTTCAATGATGCGGCCTTGAGGCAGTCCCCCACCCAACGCCAAGTCCAGCGACAACGAGCCGGTGGGAATCGTAGCCACGTCAATCTTGTGGGCTTCCCCTAGCTTCATAATGGAGCCGGCTCCAAACTGCTTCTCGATCTGCGCCATCGCCAAATCGATCGCCTTCATCCGCTCGGTTTGTTCCGTAGCCGTCTTCTTGTCGGTCTTATCTGGCTTCTCAACCTTCTCGGCTTTTTCAGCTTTCTCCGCTTTGGGGTCCATCACTACCTTCTCCGCTAGTTCAGTGCTCATTGTATCGTCCTTTGATCTGGTTATCTATA
>CAZGZY010000061.1:0-6749 GCA_964530365.1 uncultured Candidatus Saccharimonadales bacterium | reverse complement strand
ATCTAGAGTTAGCCAAAGTTCAATGGCCAACTAGAGCCCAAGCCATCCGCCTGACCATTGTGGTGGTCATATTCTCGGTCGTTTTAGCCGGCTTTATTGGCGGCGTCGACTATGTATTTAGTCTGATTGTGCAAAAGCTAATATTAAAGGGATAACATGCAGGCAAGCCCCCCAGACAAGCAATGGTACGCAATTCACACCTACTCAGGTTACGAAGACCGAGTAGCTGAGAACTTGCATCAACGTATCGAGACTTTGGCCATGAGCGACAAGATTTTTGACGTAATTGTGCCAAAAGAAAACCAGATCGAGATTAAAAACGGCCGCCGCCGAATCGTGGAGCGCCGCATTTTCCCGGGTTACGTGCTCGTGCAAATGGACGTCACCGAAGATTCCTGGTACGTCGTGCGCAACACCCCCAACGTCACTGGGTTTGTAGGCTCCGGCACCACGCCAACGCCGATTTCCGAGGACGAAGTGCGCCATATCCAAAAGCGCATGGGCGTCGAAGAGCCCAAGTTCAAGATCGACTTTAGCGTCGGCGAAGCCGTCAACATCGTTGATGGCCCCTTCAAGGGCTTCGATGGTATGGTCTCAGACATCGACGAGAACAAGGGTAAGATTAAAGTCTTGGTCAACATGTTTGGCCGCGAGACCCCGGTCGAGCTCGATAGTTTACAGGTTAAGAAGATTTAAAGATTACAAGCTGTGGGAGGCTGGAAGGCCGTTTGAACCACAAAGGAGAACACGATGGCAGTAGCCAAAGCCAAAGCAGTCAAAGCCAATATTAAGTTCCGCGTCCAAGCCGGCAAGGCTACCCCCGCGCCGCCTGTCGGTTCCATGCTGGGCGCCCACGGTGTGAACATGATGGACTTCATTGGCGCCTTCAACGACCAAACCCGCGACATGGGCGACGTCAAGGTGAATGTGAAGGTCAAGATCTTCGAAGACCGCACCTTTACCTTCGCCGTTAAGGGCGAGAACATGGCCACCCAAATCCGCAAAGCCGCCGGTGTGGACAAAGGCTCAGGCGTGCCAAACAAGACCAAGGTGGGCAAGCTCACCAAGGCTCAGGTCGCGGAGCTCGCCGAGAAGAAAATGCATGACATGAACGCCCACACCGTTGAGGCTGCCGCCAAAATTGTAGCCGGGCAGGCCCGCTCAATGGGCATTGAAGTAGTCGACTAAACAAACGTTAACGTGGGAGACGCAAAACTTGCGCCGCCTGAACCACGAGGAGTAATTATGGCCACCAAGAAAAAAGTTGAAGAAGTTATCGCAGAAGACGAAACCCGCGACGAAGTCGCTGAGGTTCAGGAGAGCATGCCTGAGGTCGAGCTAACCCAGGACGCCGCAACCGAGGCAGCCGTCACCACCGACGTCACCGAAGCCGCCGAAGAGACCGACGAGACCGACAGCGACGAAACCAAAGCCGCCAAGGCCAAGCTCGCCAAAGCCGGCAAGCACAGCGCCAAGGCCGTCCGCGAGGCCGAAGAAGAGGCCGCCCGCCAGCTCGCCAAAGAGCAGCACCAAGACAACGCCGACGAAGCCCCCAAAGTTCGCCAGCGCCAACTGCCCAACCCGCTGCACCAGCACGGCAAGAAGTATCGTGATGCCGCTAAACTCGTGGAAATCGGCAAGGCTTACGGCCTCGACGAAGCGCTCGAGCTAGCCCGCCAAACCGCCACCACCAAGTTTGACGCCTCCGTGGAAATCCACGTGAACCTCGGCGTTGACCCCCGCCAGGCCGACCAAATGGTCCGCGCCAGTGTAGTTCTGCCTCACGGCACCGGCAAGACCATCCGTGTCGCCGTATTCGCCGACGGCAAAGCCGCCGAAGATGCCAAAGCCGCCGGCGCCGACCTCGTTGGCACCACCGAATTACTCGAGCAAATCGAAAAGGGCAAAACCGACTTCGACATGCTCGTAGCCACTCCGGCCGGTATGGCGCAACTCGGCAAGGTTGCTAAGGTCCTCGGGCCGCGCGGGCTCATGCCCAACCCGAAGTCCGGCACCGTCACCCCCGACGTTGCCAAAGCCGTCAAAGAGGCCAAAGCCGGCAAGGTCGAATTCCGCATCGACAAGCAGGCTATTGTGCACCAAGCCATCGGCAAAGTGAGCTTCAAGGCCGACGACCTGCGCGACAATGCCCTGGCCTTCCTCAAGGCTATCATGCGCGCCAAGCCGGCCGCCGCTAAAGGTACGTACGTGAAGGCGCTCTCCACCACGACCTCTATGGGCCCCGGCATCAAGATTGATGCCCCGGCGACCATCTCAGCAGTTTCCACCAGCCGCAAGTAGTTCGTCCAAGCCCGTATATATAAAAGAGCTCCGCAATTTGCGGGGTTCTTTTATTATGGGGGAGTGAAGGAGATCCATTATGTGCCGTAACATCAAAAACCTGTTCAATTTCGACCCACCCGCCACCGACGAAGAAGTTCGGGACGCAGCCCTGCAGTTTGTACGCAAATTATCCGGTTTTCGCACGCCGTCCCAAGCCAACGACGCTGCCTTCAACCGAGCCGTCGATAATACCGCCGCTATTGCCCGCCGGCTTCTTGATTCGCTCATCACCGGCGCCGAGCCCCACAACCGCGAGATCGAAGCGGCCAAGGCTCGCGCTCGGGCCGTCGAGCGGTTCGGCCACGCGTAGAACAAACCGCGCCGCAATGCCAGAGCCTCCATCGCCGGCCTGGGGTTATAAATTGCTCTGCGGCGGCCAAAGACTACTCGATCTGGTCCCGAAAACCCCAAAGAAAATCATGGGCAAAACCCCCAAATCGTTCGGGGCCTTGCCAAAGGTATTTTGATAACCCCGTCTAGTGAACCCCGCCAAAACTCGCTCTATATTGAGCAAAGCAGCATGTTCGCTTAGAGAACGATAAGGAGGTTCAACATGACCATCAATAAAAAACTACAAGTTTCCGCGGTTGCCTTGGCCGCAGTGGCGTTAACGGGTGGCTCTCTAGCCTGGACCGGGGCGCTGGCCGACACCACCAATACCCAACAAAACAACATCGGCGGCGCCTGGTTCGTAAAGGCCGACGATGCACCATTCCAGTACCATATGTTTGTCTTTAACGCCGACGGCACCATGCAACAAGCCAACCCCGACGCCGGCGACGCCAACACCAGCGATAGCGACGGCAAAGGCGTTTGGGTAAAAAACGGCAACACCATCGAAGGCAAGTTCGATGAAGTCACGGCCGACCGCACCACGCACCAGTTCGCCAGCCGCGGCGAGATATCGTTCGTCATCCACGTAGATAACGACAATCTCACCGGCACCGCTACCGCCAACTTTTATGACCTAAATAACCAACTCATTCGCGGGCCGTTCCCCACACCGCTTGAGGGGCAACGCGTCACTCTGCCGTAGCCAAACAGCGTCATCGCTACGAGTTAACTTAGGTAGGAGGCGAAAAGCTTCCTACTTTTGTGTACCACCGCTGCCAAAGGCCAATTAAGCATACGCAAAAAACTGCTCTAATTATCTTGTATACTGGGCAAATATGGCCACCCTCAAAGAAATCTCAGTCATCGCCCGTATCCTAGCCGAATACGGCCTGGACTACACGCGGGTTCTCGACCCCCAAACTGGCTACCGCAACCGCTCCTACGCCGTGATGCTAGCCGGCGGGCGCACCGCCAACGTTATACTCTACAAAACCGAGCCCGGCATCTTAGCCAAAATCCGCGCCGCCAACACCGTGTCAAACTACCTGGCCGAACACGGCTTTCCAACCCGCCAAACCATTGACCCGCGGATCATCACGCTGCGTTACGGCGGCAAAGTCAAATACGGCGCCGTCTACAACTACCTCCCGGGCCGCACCATTCCTTGGGAGGCCTATACCATGAAGCACCTCAAACTGCTCGGCGCCACCATGGGCCGGATGCACGCCGCCCTGCGCGAAATGAAGCCGCCGGCGGGCACACTTCCAGACCTAAATCTCGGTAGTCGAGATTTAGTGTCGCGTATGAATGCCTACTTTGCCCGCGCCAACGTCCAAGCGGCCATGCAAGCCAAACTCGGCGTCACTCTGCGGCCGGCCATCTTCAAGGCGTACACCAAACTGCTGCTAGCCTGCGTCAACCTGCCAAACCAGCAGCCCCTCCACATGGACTTCGTGCGGTCCAACATCCTGTTTGAGGGTAGTGCCATTAGCGGCGTCATCGATTTCGAGAAAACCGCCCATGGCCACCCCGTCTTCGACATCGCCCGCACGCTGGCGTTCCTGCTCGTGGACTGCAAATACAAATCCGAGCCCAAAATCCGCAAATACTTTCTGAAATCGGGCTACATTAAACGCGGCGGGCAAGACCTCGTAAAAAATAACCTTCTAGAGCACCTCGTTAACCTCTATTTGCTCCACGACTTCTATAAATTTCTACTTCATAACCCCTACGACTTCCTGGAGCAAAACGAGCATTTCGTCCGCACCAAACATCTCCTCATTGCCCGTGGGCTCGTCAAAACCGCGGTTTTAACAGCCTAAATTTGCGCGCACCAGATGTGAAAATGGTAGAATTATCCTCATAGAGGAATGTGAACTTACGAACGGAGAACCGGATGGCCGCCTTAAGCTGGAAAAAGCGACTAATTGCCCAAAGCGATTTAATGACCCTAAATGAAAGCCTCAAGGCCAAGGGTAAGAAAATTGTCTTCACCGCCGGCTCCTGGGACTTACTGCACGTTGGCCAATGCCGCTATCTGGAAGAGGCCAAAGCCTGCGGCGACGTGCTAGTAGTGGGTGTCTCCAGCAACGAGGCCATTAAGCGCGTAAAGGGACCCAACAAACCCATTTTGGACGAAAAAATTCGCGCCGAAATGCTCACCTATTTGCGGTCGGTCGATTTCGTAACCATGCTCCCCGAACCCAGCTGTGCCCCCTCGCTCGGGTTACTGCAACCCGACGTCTTCATTACCGTGCGCGAAGACTGGGCCGCCGACTACCAAAACTCCCGCGAGTACAAAACCGTCACCAAATACGGTGGGGAAGTGAAGGTGGTTGACCGCCAGTCCACCGCGCTCTCCACCACCAAGATAGTTCAGCGCGCCATCGGCGGCGAGCTCGGCGACATCTTTAAAGTCTTCATGGAGCTGCGCAAGGACCCATTGAAAGAGAAATAATGCCACACCCGGACGCCGACGAGCAAAAGAAGCAGGAGTATTACCGCGATGCCCGCACCGGCGGCTACTACGGCGATATTTGGACGAGCGTAGGCAAATGCGTGTTTTGCGACCTGCGCGACAAATACATCTTCCACGAAGAGAACGGCATCGTGATGACGGTAGCGCTGTTTGCCTACATCGACGGCAACCTCATGATCATCCCGCGCCGCCATGTCAAATCGGTGAAGGAGCTCACCGACTCCGAGTGGGCCACCATCCGCAAATTCATGTACCTGGCCAAAAAGCTCGTGCGCAAAGTCCACAACATTAAGGGCATCCAATACATCCTGCGCGACGGCGGCATCGAAGCCCAAAGCACTGTCTCCGACCACTTGCATCTGCATGTTGTACCCTTCGACGCGCCGGACCTGAGCTCCTGGAACTATCGCAAGCTCAAATACACGCCGCTTGAAAACGCGAAATTATACCAAGCGCAAAGCAAAACAATTGCCAAGCTCGAGGCTAAGTACGCGGATAGGTATGAAGGTGAGGGCAAATGAACCCCACTTGCGAATTCGACTGGGCCGACCTGGCCTTCGCGAGCAAAAAGCCCTTGCGCGAGCTGAATGCTACTTTCATTGCGGCGCCGCGCGACCTATCTCCCGCCCGGCTCAAGCAGCTCATTAGGACCTATCTGCCACAGGGTGATATTCTGCTCGGCCTGTCCAAAGAGGATTTCGTGCTCGGGCTTGAGGGCCAACCCCAATTTCGCATGCTCACCGCCGAATCCGTTCGCCCATTCGCCAAAAAAATTGCGGAGGCGCCCAACGCGCCTGGCAAAACTATGTATAAATTGTACTTAGTTTCCTACGCCCAACGCGACCTCCCGTTCATCCTCGAAAAGCTCGCGCCGCCGCGGGCGGTGTTCGTAAATGGCTCCTGGTACCACGCCTTCCACCTCCGCCCGGAGTTTTACGCCCTGGCCAAACACCGCATTCCCTATGAGCTCATATCGCCCTTTGCCTCCGAAGACGAGGCTAAAGATTACACCCAAAACTTCCAGCCACTCCCGCCTTCCGCCAAACCTGGAGATCTCCTCACCGAGACCGAGATGCTAGAAACCGCGAGCGTCGCCGCCAAACAGTCCTTCGCCTACAGCGAGCACCAGACCGGCGTTGCCCTCGGCCGCCAAAAGGGCACTAAATACGAACTCCTCACCACCGCCTTCAACCGTGTCGTCCCATACCAAACCTACGCCATGCACCACGGTGCCTCCCGCGAGCAAAACTTTTCGCCCAGCAATGACCTCAACTACTACGACGTCAATCACGCCGAAGTCGAACTCATCGCGGCGGCCGCCCGCGAGCACCTCGACCTAAGCGGAACCGCCTTGTTTATCAACCTCCTCCCGTGTCCCACCTGCGCCCGCATGTTCACCAGCACCGATATCGCCGAATTCATCTACAGTCAAGACCACTCCGACGGCTACGCGGTGAGAATGCTCGAAGCCGCGGGCAAAACCGTTCGGCGGCTAATCGCATGACACGTCTATTAATTTTTGTAGGCGGAGGTCTGTCGCTCGACAGCTGGACTAATCACGGGGACGTTGCCGCCGACGGATTTAGGCTTCGCC
>CAZGZY010000060.1:0-6838 GCA_964530365.1 uncultured Candidatus Saccharimonadales bacterium | reverse complement strand
GTAAAATGGTAAGCGTTAGTATTTTGTTGTGAGGTTGATGGTTTTCAGAACTGTTACAAAACAGTTGGGTAATCTTGTTTCACCTCGTACCGCCCTGGCTCTCGTAGCCATTGGGCTTGTTGTGGTTGGGCTGGCGGCGCCAAATGGCCAGCCGGCCCGAGCCGGGGCGGGCATCAATAAACAGATTAACTTCCAGGGCCGGCTGCTGAATAATCTTGGTGCGGTGGTCGCGGATGGTAGTTACAACATCGAGTTTAAGATTTACCAGGATGGCCCGGGCAATGTGGCCGGTGATACGGGCGGGACCTTGATGTGGACTGAAGACTGGGTGTACGGCCCTGGCAGTGGCGCCGGCTGGGTGGATAACCGGGTGGTGGTGAAGAATGGCTATTTTAGCGTAAATCTGGGTAGCATTTGCCCGCTCGACGCCACAACGTGTGCGGCTAATAACGGTAACTCTCAAACTAACACAGTTATCGACTTCAACCAGAGCGTCCTGTGGCTTTCGATGAATGTGAGCACCAGCACGGGCACGCTCGCGACATTTTCGAGCGGTGATGGTGAAATGCTTCCGATGAAGCGGATGAGCACAGCCGTGTACGCCTTGCAGGCTAACTCCTGTACAACTTGTGTACTGCAGGGGCCAACGAGCACGGCGCAAAATACGATTGATCCCGGGTCGGCCGCTAGCACGGTGGCCTTGACGGTGCGCGCGAGCGCCGGTACGGGTACGCCGGATGCGCTGGACGTGAAGGACTCGGGTGGTACGGTGCAGGCGTTCTTTAGCCAAGGCGGGGCGCTGACGGTGAAGCAAACCGAAACTTTTTCGGGCGTGACAACCGATATTACGACTGGGACTAACGAGGATCTGACGCTGGCTCCGAATGGCAGCGGTAAAGTGGTGATTGGTGGGACGACTCCGACCATAACCGAGCCAAATAACACGAACTTGAACATTACGCCTCAGGGTAGTGGCAGCTTGGTGCTCAACAGCGATACCGACTCGAACGTGCAGGTGATAGCGGCGGCGGGGATGACGACGCAAACCGTGCTTACCATGACGAGTGCTAGCTATGCGCATACGGCAACCGAGACGGGGAGTGTGGCAAACATTGCGGTGACCGACGCCACACTGGTGACGGGCGCGACTTCGCCGACGACCAATGGCTTGAACGTGGCAACGACGCTGAATGTGACCGGTGCGGGTACAGGAATTAAGACGCTCAATGCGCTCAATGTGGCGGCGCCGGTGTTGACTGCTTGTACGGGTGGTAGTAACACCTGCGTGTGGAACGGTAGCCTCATTACCACGCAGTCGACCGGGGCGGCGGCCACGATCACCCAAAACGGGATGAATGTGGCGGCGGCCGGGGTGGCGCTTGGGACGCTCAATGGGGTGAACATCGGGCAGATTACGGGTGGCAATGGCACTGAAACGGGCATAAACATTGGTCAGGGCTGGGATACGGCGATCCAGGTGAAGGCGCCCTCGGCCTTCACTCAGGCGGCGCCAATCATCGGGTTGAGCTTGGACTACAACAGCAACAGTTTTGCGGGGGCGACGGGTCAGAATATTACCGGGTTTTTGATGAAGAACCCGCCGAGCCTCTCGGTGTCGACGAACACGACTTACAGCGGGATTGAGCTTGGTACGACCAGTGGGGCCTACACCACAACGGCCAACACTTTCACCTACAACGGCCTCAAAGTGACCAACCCGAACCTAACGCAGACGGGCGGGACGGCCATTGCCAACGGTTTGAATTTGACCACCGGCACGTTGACGACGGGCGGGACGCAAAACGGCATCAACCTGGCGGCCACGGGCACGAATGCGGCGCCCGAGAACCTCAACGGCATCGCGATCGGCAACATTACGGGGGGTGCAGGCACGGAGTACGCGGTTAATGTGGGCTCGGGCTGGGATAAGGGCATTTACTCGCTGAGCAGCATCCAGGTGGACAACTCGGCGGGCGGCGGCTCGAGCACGGCGCTACAGGTGCTTACGAATGCCGGTGCGAAGCTGTTTACGGTTGATTCGACGACCGGTAACGCCCAGGTGATCGTGGGTGACCCGAGTGTCTGTACGACCGGCAAGTTTTGTGTGCAGCAGGTAGCAGGTGCGGCTACTACCAATTCGGCCAATCTTATTAACACAAGCGCCTCGATTGTCGGCACGAACCCGATTGGGCAGCTCATACAGCTGACCGATGCTTCGAGCGGCGCGGGTAATGCCTTCCGGATGTTTATGAGCGATAGTACCACGACATCGATCAACCTCTCGACTTTGGTGAACTCGTTTGTAGGCAAGGTAACGGCGGGGCAGGCGGGTAATTTCCTGCAGCTGCAAAATGGCGGCACGAACGTGCTGACGGTTGATAATACGGGGCAGATTACATTGCCGGGTGGGTTGACGCCGGATATTACGACCAAGAACACTAGTGGAACGGGGACGGCTTTGCTGGTGCAGCCGGGCGCGACGGTGGCGAGCAATGGGGTGGGTGGGGCGGCAACGCTGTATGCCGGCGATGAGACATCCAGCACCTGTGGTACCGGGTGTACGGGCGGGCTCTTAACGCTGCAGGGCGGCGCCTCGACGGGTAGCGGGACGCGGACGGGTGGCGGCGTCACGATTGACGCTGGCGCCGGGGCGACCGCTGGGGGCGCAATTAGCATTGGGGCGGCCAACGCCAACAGTGTGGGCATTGGCCGGAGCACTAAGACGACCACCGTGAACGGCGCGCTGGCGGTAGCGGAGGCGACCAACTTCAACGGCAACGTCACAGTGGGCGACGCCACGACTGACCGGCTGACGGTAACGAGCCAGATTTTGGGCGCTAGCCCGCTGGTGTTTCAGGGCGCCACGGACGACTCGTTTACCACCACGCTGGCGGTGACCGACCCGGCGGCCTCGAGCAAGACCATTACCTTGCCCAATGCAACGGGTACGGTGTGTTTGGACTCCGGCAACTGTAGCGCGGCGGGGGGTTACATTGTGAATGGGACGGGTATTCAGGCTACGGCCAACTTTGCCATTCAGAGCGCAGCGGCGGGCAGTGTGGGGGCTTTGGTGCGGGGCGCCGGTAGCCAGACGGCTGATTTGCTGCAGCTGCAAGATTCCACCGGCATGAGCCTGGCGTGGACGGACGCAGGCGGCGATCAGCAGTCGGTGTTTGGCGGGATTGGGCAGTACGCGAATTTGCTGACGTGTAGCGAGAAATTTGACGCGCCGGTGGGGTGCACGTCGTGGACGGCGACGAACGTCACGGTGGCGGCCAACGCGCTGGCGGCGCCGGATGGCCAGACCACGGCTGAGTCGTTTAATGACACTTCGGGCGGCGGTAGCGTGACGCAGGCGTCTAGTACCCCGAAGTCGAATAACAACTTCACATTTAGCGTCTGGCTCAAGACTGCTAGCGGAACCCAGAGTGTGGATCTGCGAATTGATGGCTCAACGTCGGGCACCGGGACGGTCAACGCGGTGACGGCTACCACTGCCTGGCAGCGTTTTAGCGTGACGCAGAATCCGAATGCGTTTGTGGGCAACGTGAAGGTGGACATCTTCCCCGGTGGGACCGGTGGTTCAAACACGCCGCTGGTGTACGCGTGGGGCGCGCAGCTGAGCCAATCGAGCGCGCCGCAGGTATACGCGCGCGTGGGCAGCGCGGCCGTGACGGCCAATCAGGGTTTGGTGGCCGGGGGAGCGAGCATTCAGCCTTCGCTGACTGATTCCACAACGCTCTTTAACGTGAAGCAGGCTAGTGGCTCGAGCATCTTTGATGTTGATTCGACGAACTTGCGCGTGGGCATTGGAACAGCGAGCCCAGCTACCACGCTAGACGTTCGCGGCAACAGCACGCTAGCGAATAGCTCGGCGACGAGCGCGACGGCCACGCTAACAGTTAACACAACGACGGTGCCATCGACTGGGGGGACGCAGACGAGCCTCGCGAACACGCTCACGAACACGCCGACGAGTGTGGCCAACACAGCGGTGGGGCAGTCGACAACTATTACTGATGCCACGACCCTAAACAACACGATCCAGGGCTACAACCTGACAATTAGCGATACTGGAGCTTCAGGGACGAAGTCGATTCGCGGGGTATTTATTGACACCTCGGCTACCTCGAATACCAACACGCCGATTACGTCGTTTTCGGCCAAGATCCCCAACACTACTCCGAGTACAGGATTGTTCCTAGATTTGCAAAACACGGCTGGCACTGATTTCTTTAAGGTGGCGAACAATGGCGCCGTGACCTTGGCCGGCGGTCTCACGCCGGATGTGACCACCTCGGTAACGAGTGGTACGGCTGCTAGCCTCAAGATGCAGCCCGGGTTGTCCACGGGGGCGTCGTCGAATGGTGGGGCCGTGACGATCCAGGGTGGCGACGGCTCCGGCACTACGAATGTGACCGGCGGGCTGTTGACGTTGCAAGGCGGCAGCGCTACCGGTGCGTCCGGGACGCGCGTTGGTGGGAGCGTGACGATTGATGCCGGCACCAGTGCGGCCGGCGCTGCCAGTAACGGTAACATTAATGTGGGCATAAGTAATGCTGCCACGATCACGATCGGCTCGAGTACGGCGGTGGTGTATATTGGCGGCAGCACGAACGGCGTGAAATTTGATGGGCCGAACCACGAGATGTCGCTTTTGGGCACGTGGCAGCACACGCGGCAGGTGACGCTCTCGGCTGAATATGCCGGGGCTACCATGTCGGCCGATGGCAGTAGTAACTCAGGTACGATGACCTCGGATAACACGGCTGCCAGCGGAACATTGTTCCGCAACTACTACAAATGGACGACTACCCAGGGTACGGCACAAGATTATGATATCTGGGTGAAAGTGCCGATACCGACTGATTGGGTGGGTTGGCCGAGCGGGCAGACGATTTGTATGGATACCTATGCCTCAGCAAGTACTTCCGGTCTCGTGGGTATGAGTGTGTATGGTACGGATAATAATATCATCGGAAGCTCGAATGATCTTTCTCCGCTTTCGATCACTACTTGGGCGAATAAATGCACTGCTTCCATAACGGGAGGGGTGTTTACGGCCGGAAGCGACGCGACGCTGGACATTAAGCTGACGGCGCCGGCTACTACCGGGGTGGTGCAGGTGGGCGATATAACCTTTAGCTACTTGAGTAAGTGGTAGGGCGGGTGATGAGGCGACTGTCTCTAAGACTGAACTGGTCGCGAAAAATTGTGTTGTGCGTGGTTCTAGGTGTGTTTGTGGGCCTGCTCATCGTGGGTCTGGGGATGCCGCAGCTGGCGGCCCAGCCAGTGCGAGCCAGGGTGACACTGTCGGCTGATAAAAAAGTGTTTGCGGTCGGTGAGCGGGCGGTGGTGCATTTGATGGTGCGCAGTGAGCCCCACGTGAGTTTGCTTGTGCCGGTGGCCTATGCGGATGGTTTGCCAACGGTGACGGCGAGATACAAAGGATTGGTGGTAGATATTCCGACGCAAGTAAAACCGGACGGCACGGGTTATAGTGTGACGTTTGGCGGAGGGAACGACCAGATTAAGCCGGGGACGTATGACATAACGGCGACCGGAGAGGCCAGTGACGGCCATGCCTTTAAGGCGCAAACGAGTTTTGCCTGGGGGGTGATGGCATTTAACACCGATAAGTCGGTGTATGCACCGGGCGAGGTGGCTCATATGCAGGTGGGGGTGGTGAACGCGGTGGGGAAGACCATCTGCGACGCGCCGCTGGTGCTGACGGTGACGGATCCGGCTGGACAGGCGGCCCAGGTGCCCGTTAGCCAGTCGGATGAATGCCACGGCGACACCTACACGAGCGTGCCGGATTACGCAGCGACGTACCAGACCAAAGGCGTCGGTACTTACCGGGTGGAGGTGGGTATCGTGAACACCGCCTATAGCATTGCGGATTCGTTTAAGGTGGCGGCGGTCGCGCCATTTGATGTGGCGCGCGGTGGATTAACGCGGTTGCTGCCGACCCATCCGTATGACATGCGGCTGGACGTGGCGCCGCGAGCGGACTTTGCCGGCACGGTGAAGGAAGTGCTGCCGGACCAGGATTTTCGGGTGCAAGATGCCGAGGGAGCTACGGTAACCAAGCAGGCAAATCAGGTAACGCTGAGTTGGCAGGTGGACTGGAAAGCGGGGGCCGCGGCGCATTTGGCCTATAGCTTTATGCCGCCCCTGCGCAGCCCGGCGTTTTATCAATTGGCGCCGCTGCGGTTCGCGGACTCGAGTGGCGCGGTGGTTTTTCAGGAGGCTCGCGGTTGGCAGTATGTGAATGACGCCGCGCTGACGTTTGTGAAGCAGACCGAATATAGCATTAAGGATTCCAACACGGCGGCGCCAAACAGCAGTGGCGCTAAAGCTGTGACATCCACTAATGGAAATACGCTCATTTTGCTATTTTCGGAGAGCTCTGCTGGTTCGACGAACGGCCTTGGGGCGGTGTCGGACAGTGCTGGGAACACTTGGGTGATTCCGGGGGGTACGCCCAACCAAAACCCACCGTCGAACTTTGCCACCGGGGTGTCGTCCAATATAGCCATGGCGTACGTTATTGGAGCCAGTGCCGTTACCACTGTTACGGTGACAGATGCCGGCGGCTCCGTGACGGCGGCCTTCGCTTTCGATGTGCTGGAGTTTTCCAACGTCGATACGGCCAATGCGGTGGATTTGGGGTTGAGCGCGGGCAATGCTTCGGCCGGCACCCAGACTACACCGGTAGCGAACGCCATCCCGTGCAACACTACGAATACGGACCAGCTGATGCGAGGCGGGGATTATTTTTGCTCGGCTCATGCGGCCTTTGAGCTCGTGATTGGCGTTATGGAGGCGGGCCACA
>CAZGZY010000059.1:0-6902 GCA_964530365.1 uncultured Candidatus Saccharimonadales bacterium | reverse complement strand
CGTTTGAGCAGCTCCATGGCCCGCCGCAGCTCCCCTTCCCCGGCTAGCTCTACGTTGCGCACAGTGAGGCTAAACTTGGAATATTTGGTAACTTTGGGCGAGCCGGTGACCCGCACTTTCATGCCGTCTTCAATAGGCAATTTGAGCTGGTGGACGGTCATAAAACACGACAGCACATTATTCTCGTCTTTGAGGTCAAAGAACACCCATTTGCCCTGGTTGACCTTAAAACTCGAAACTTCCCCCTCCACCACAACTTGTGGGTACGCAAACCCGAGGGTCTCGTTGATGATGTTGAGAAATTCGCTAACCGAGATAACTTGGGGTGTCATGAGGCTATTCTACCCCATCTTTTGGTTGCCCGTATGGTTGTTGCGGAGCCGCCCCTGCCATGTTACGAAACTACCTCCCATTTGGTAGGCATTCCAAAAAGGAGGTAGTTTTTGCACGCAAGGTTGTCGACTCGGTTTAGTCAGTGATTGGCTAGCCCAACATTGATATCAGGTTTTTGGGATCGGTTATGGTTGGGGTAAGATCGAGCTCTTCGCCCAGCCCGTAGCGCTCCGCCAGTTCGCAAGTGAGCCACAGAGCCGAGTAGTCTTCGAGCGCGATACCGA
This sequence comes from uncultured Candidatus Saccharimonadales bacterium, assembly GCA_964530365.1. Taxonomy (GTDB): domain Bacteria; phylum Patescibacteriota; class Saccharimonadia; order UBA4664; family UBA4664; genus CAZGZY01. The sequence continues at coordinate 6,285 of CAZGZY010000059.1, read as the reverse complement.
CGGAGTCGAACAGCGTGATTTCGTCGTCGGAGGTGCGGCCGGCTATGGCGCCGGTTACCAGCTGATGCAGCTCGGCTGCGACCATCCCTTTGGCCTCGGCGGGGCTCAGGCGCTGGATCTCGCCTTCAATGAGGGACTGGTCGAAGTACTCCACCACCACTCGGCTGCGCTCTAGGATGCTAAGTTCCAGTTCGGTTTTGCCAACGGTGTCGCCGCCCAGGCCATTAATGTGCATACCAGGCTTGATCCAGGCGTCTTTTATGACGTCAACATGGGCTTTGCAGGCCGTGCAGACGGTAACGATGTCGGCGCCGGCCACGGCCGTTTCGGCGTTGTGGCAGCGCGTTAGTTTGAGCGGGCTACCAGCGAAGTGGCGCGCGAATTTGTCCATTGCCTTGGGGTCGGTGTCGAAGTAGCGTACCTCGGTGATGCTCCGCACGAGACAAGCGGCCCTCACTTGAAATTCGCTTTGCGCGCCGGTGCCGATGATGGCGAGCACCTGGGCGTTCGTGCGCGCCATGAGGCTGGTGGCTAGCGCCGAGGTAGCGGCGGTGCGCAGAGCGGTGAGGAGGGTCATTTCGCTAAACATCAGCGGGTAGCCGGTGTCGATGCGCGACAATTGGCCGGTAGCGACGATGGTTTGCAAGCCGGTTTCCGGATTTTTAGGGTGGCAATTAACGTATTTGTACGTGTAATATGTTTGGTCGCAAATTGGCATGAGCTCGAGCACGCCACCTGGCACATGCATGGCGGGTCGGGGCATCATGGTAAATTCCTCCCAGCGGCCAAAATCGCGCCGGAGGGCGGTTATGAGGTCGGTGAGGTAGGTTTCGAACCCATGGCGGCTTATGAGCTCGGTGAGGGTTTCAACAGATATGATTTTCATTGCGGGGGTGTCTTTCGCTTAAGGTCCCAACGGCAGCCGGGGCGGGCATAAAAATGCCCCTTCACCGGGGCCGCTGGTCGTTGGTATTTGAGTAAGCTAAGGCGCCCCGGCTGTCAGATCGGCTGCGGGTCCGGGGAAAAAGAGCGGAGATTGTAGTACGAACAGCTCAGATTCATAGTGGGCTTATTTTAGCATAATTAATAAGTGCTGTGGAAATTTTAAGTAGGGGTGGGGACGCATCGCTACGACCCCACCCCCGCGTTACTTCTCCATGAGAGTAGGAACGCTGCCTTGGTCCGAGCGTGGCACTCGGGGCGATGTTCCGTCGCCGACAGCTCGTTCAGCCGCGGATTGCTTTACCATTTGCCACTCACGGCTGCCCTCTGCAGGGCTGCTTAGATGGTTGGAACGGCTAGGCCGCTCCGGGGCCTCCTTCCTCTCGGCCCGAAACCATCGTTTGCATCAACTTCTCCATGGAGTCCTCCTCGATTGCTCGCGGGTTGTTCCATCGGCGTCGGGATGGCGCCGAAGTTTATGGGGTGTTGCATGAGCTGTGTCAGGCTTGCCCGGGAAACGGGAGGGCGCGGGCGACGAGCTTTGCCTCGCAGAGCTCGTGGAGCAGATATAGCCCTGTCCGCAAACCGGCGAGCTCTTTCGGCCCGATTAGCAGGATGGCCAGCAAGTAGTCGAGCGCCTCGGCAGCCCGGATCCGCGGAAGTTTACGCTCGGGATCACTGGTGACCTCGATGTAGAACCCAGGTCCGTAGTACGGGACCTTGAAGTCGGGGCGGAGGCCGCCCGCGCCCTTTCGGCCGAGACCGTTGGGGACCAGGTTGGGCTCGTATTCGAAATCAATGCCCATCTTATCGTGTCCGGCCGGCCCGGATTGCTTGAGGCACTCGGCGATGTAGCGCTCGTCGTCGCCGCGGAACCCGGGAGGCTGCGATGGGCGCTGGTCGGTGTCCGTGGGCTGTTGCGGACGGCCCGTACGGCGATGCATGATGCGGTCGCGCGGGCGAAAGATTCCTGGCACGCCGGCGTGGCGCCTTCCAGCGCTGCCCACAATGGCCATGGGGTTCCCCTCTGTCGAGATTTCAACCAAAAAAGGCTGCCGGGGATGGCAGTCCTTGTCTATACCGAGATGTGCGCGTGCCGAACTGGTCGCAGGACCACTCGGGTTGTCGACACACATCTCATGCTTGAATATTATCGAGAAAGTGTTGCGGCTGTCAAATGTTAAATCTGTTGGACAAAAAATTCACGCTTAACTAGTATTTTGACACATTGCTTGATATAATTGAGCAATTATGTCGTTATTAACTCACATTGCAATCTTGGGCCGCCAGCCGGAGTTCGGGTTGGTTGAGCTGGAGTCGCAGGTGGGCGCGGACGCCATGGAGCCGTTTGGCCGGCAAGCGGCGCTGTTGGCGCGGGAGCTCGACGTTAACCGCCTGGGTGGGGTGCTCAAGGTTGGCCGGGTGTTGTACCGGGGCGCGGTGACGCCGTTGCGCGGTTTGCCGATTGATGTGGCCGAGCTGCCGGTGGGTGATTCCAAAACGCCGTTCGCGCTGAGCGCTTATGGTTTGCGTGATACCCAGCGGATGGTTATGGCGGCGGGGTTGGAGCTCAAGAAGCGCTTGCGCGAGCGGGGCTCGGTGCGGCTGATTGTGCCGGCGCGGGGTCTAGCGGCAACGGCTGCGGAATTGCACCACAACCGGGTGCTAGAAGACGGGTTTGAGCTGCTCGTGGTGGTGGCCGGCGCTGAGATGATTGTGGCGCGCACCGTCGGTGTTCAGGATATCGATTGGTATTCTAAGCGCGACTACGACCGCCCAGCTCGGAGCGCCCGCGTCGGGATGCTGCCGCCGAAGCTGGCGCAAATTCTGGTGAACACTACGAGTGCGCCGGTGGTGGTGGACCCGTTTTGTGGGACGGGTGTGGTGCTGCAGGAGTCGTTGCTCGTGGGGCGGGCGGCAGTGGGCTCGGATTTGTCTGAGGAGATGGTGGCGGCGAGCCGCGCCAACCTACCGTGGCTGGTCGCGCAAGTGCCCACTCCCCTGCCCGCCTGGAGCGTGGAGTTGGGTGACGCCCGGCAGATCCAACTCCCCAAAGACGCGGCGGTAGTGAGCGAGGGCTATTTGGGGCCGAACCTAACCCGGTTGCCAAGTGAGGTTGAGATGGCGAAAATCAAGCGCGAACTGCTCGGTTTGTACACCGCGTGCCTGGCTAATTGGGCTGCCCAGCTTCCGGCTGGTGGCGAAGTGAGCCTATGCGCGCCGGTGTGGCGGAGCCGTGGAGCGTGGGACTATCTGGGGTTGGTTGACGAATTGCCCCGTTTAGGCTACACTCTGAAAGGTTTTAAGCATGTCCGCACTCCCCTGCTTTACGCTCGGGACGACCAAGTAGTCGGGCGGCAATTATTGTTACTTAGGAAGAATTAACTCATGTCACATACAAAAGCTGGTGGTTCGGTCAAGACCGGCCGGGATTCAGAGTCAAAGCGCCTCGGTGTTAAGTTGTTCGGAGACCAGTTCGTCCGGGCCGGGAGTGTTCTCGTACGTCAACGTGGGACCCGTATGGAAGCGGGCGTCGGCGTTGGTGTTGGTGTGGACCACACGCTATTTGCCATGCGCGACGGCATTGTCAAGTTTTCGGTTAAGAAAATTCAGAAGTTTACTGGCACTAAGGTTCGCCGTACGTTTGTTTCGGTGCTCGAAGACGCTAAATAAGCACTTAACCTAGCACTTAAAAAAAAGAGGTTGCCACGACCTCTTTTTTTGGTATGCTAAGGTTATGAACAAAAGCCGAACAAATCTTCATGAGATTATAGCTCACATCGAGCCGGTCGATGAGGTTGAGCGTATCGCTGTTCGACGGGTTCTGGACTGGGTTGAGAGCGGTGCCGAACTGTACCGGCGAGCCAAGCCCGACATCCCTTTGCAGCATTTGGTGTCGTACTTCGTGCTGGTGGATCGGACGCGGAAATCGCTGCTGCTGATGGACCACATCAAAGCTGGTTTGTGGTTGCCGACCGGTGGGCACGTGGAACCGGATGAAGACCCGCATGATACAGTAATACGCGAGCTTGACGAGGAGTTGGGGCCACGAGCGGCTCTGGTAGCCAGTGTGGCTGCGGTGCCGTTGTTCGTGACGGTGAACCGGACGCGCGGACAGGGGCCACATACCGATGTTAGCTTATGGTATGTGGTGTCGGGTGACGCTAACATGTGGCTCGACCCCGACCCGCGCGAATTTGCCGGGCATAAATGGATGAGCTTCGCGGAAGTGTTAGCTACCGATATATCACAGCTAGATCCGGGGATGCATCGTTTTGTAACCAAGCTTCAGGGGCGGTTATAGTATGCTTGTCGCGCTATTCTTCACCTGGCTGGATGGGCGTCGTGGGCGGGTGGGTTCGAAATTAACTGACGGCACCGGTGTCTTTGATGCCGAGGTGGAAGCGGATACGCTTCATAACGTCGGCGATGACAGCCTGCGACTTAACGAGAAACTCGTCAGCGCCGAGATCCTTGGCCCGCTGGCGGTCCGATGGCTGCGATAGCGCGGTTAGGATGACGATCTTCATGTGGGCGGTCTCCTTGGTGTTGCGCAGGATGTCGAGCACGTCGAAACCAGAGATCTTGGGCATCATGATGTCGAGCAGAATTAGGTCGGGGTGGTACTCCAGCGCTTCCTGCATGGCTTCTTCGCCGTTGGGGCAGTGGCGGACATCGAAGCCTTCGGCTTCCATGCGTACCTTATAAGCGGTAGCTAGGGCGAGGTCGTCTTCGACAAGCAGGATACGCGGTTTTTTGTCACTCATAGCCTTACTATACTACGTCTGCCCCGACTTGCGCAGTCCGGGTTTTGGGGAGGGCGGTAACGGCCGCGGCTTTGATGAACGCGTTGAACATGGGGTGGGGGCGGTTGGGGCGGGATTTGAACTCGGGGTGAAATTGGCTAGCCATGAAGAAGGGGTGGCCCTCGAATTCAATTACTTCCACAAGTTGTTTGTCGGGCGAGAGCCCCACGAGACGCAGGCCACCGGCGATGAGTTGCTCGCGGTAAGCGTTATTAACCTCCCAACGGTGGCGGTGGCGTTCAACGATCTTTTTGGTGCCATAGGCTTTGGCGGCGTGAGAGCCGGCTTCAAGCACGCAGGGGTAGTCGCCGAGGCGCTGGGTGCCACCCTTGGCTTCGATGCCGCGTTGGTGCTCCATGAGGTCGATGACGGGGTGTGGGGTGTGGGGGTCGACCTCGGTGGTGTTGGCCCCTTCTAGGCCGACTTTGCGGGCCACGGCAATGACCGCCATCTGGAGGCCGAGGCACAGGCCAAGATACGGCACGTTGTTGTCCATGGCGTAGGTGGCGGCTTTAATTTTGCCCTCAACGCCGCGGCTGCCGAAGCCGCCGGGGACCACGAGGCCGTCGTAGCCTTCCAAGAGACGGTTGTCGGTGGCGGCTTCGAGTTGCTCGGCGTCAATCCAGCAGATTTCCGGTCGGATGCGGTTGGCCCAACCAGCCGATTTGAGCGCCTCAAAAACGCAAATGTAGGTGTCTTCGTGGTCCATGTATTTGGCCACGATGCCAATGCGTAGGCTGCGGTGGTCGGGGTGTTTAATGAGCTCAACCATGCGCTTCCATTCGCGCAAGTCGGGCTGGCGGTTTTTGACCCCTAAGCGCCCGCACACGTAGCTTGCGAGGCCGGCTTGCTCGAGGATGAGTGGTACTTCATAGACAGTTTTTACCGTTGGCAAGGCCACAATCGCCTCAACATCAACATCGCAAAACAGGCTGAGTTTGTGGATGATGCCGGCCGGCACAGGGTGGTCGGCGCGGGCCAGAATGACGTCGGGGTGAATACCGGCCTCGCGCAGGTCGCGGACACTGTTTTGGGCGGGCTTGCTCTTGAGCTCGTGGCTGGCTTCGAGGTACGGGATGTAGACCAAATGAAGGTAAGCCACGTTGTGCTCGCCGAGTTTGCGGCGGAGCTGGCGAATAGCCTCTAGGGTAGCTAGCGATTCGATGTCGCCAACCGTCCCGCCGATCTCCACAATGTGGAAATCGAAGCCCTTGGAGGCCTCTATGACTTGGGCCTGGATCTCGTTGGTGACATGCGGGATAATCTGGACGGTTTTGCCGAGGTACTTGCCTTGGCGTTCGTCGGCGATGATTTTGGCGTAGATACGGCCGTTCATGATGGAGCTCGAAGCCGTGAGTTCTTCGTCGAGGAAACGCTCGTAGTGCCCCAGGTCGAGGTCGGTTTCGGCCCCGTCTTTGGTGACAAAGCACTCGCCATGCTCGGCTGGGTTAAGCGTGCCGGCGTCGGTGTTGAAATAGGGGTCGAGTTTTTGGATGTTAACTGAAAAACCGCGGGCTTTAAGGATGGTGCCTAAAGA
>CAZGZY010000058.1:0-7020 GCA_964530365.1 uncultured Candidatus Saccharimonadales bacterium | reverse complement strand
GGGCCCAGAGGGCGTCGTTGGCCCCAGGGGGGGCCGCCCATATCGACGATAGGGGTCATGCGTTTAGGGCGCGGATTGGAGCCGGGATGACGGCCAATACTGCACTGAGCGGGGCCTCGGCCGTACCGATGACGAGGTCGCCGGCCCCGTAGATGATGATGAGCCGGTCTTCCCCGGCGGGATCGCACCGAACGAGACTGGAGCTCACGAACGTCACCTCCGGCATTTCGCCGTTAACCCTAGCCTCGGCGAGGCGGGCCGCGAGGGCGACTTCGTTGCCAGCGGCGATGAGCTCCGGGACGCCCGGAATAACGTCGACCATGCCGGACCTTTCATATGGCTCTTCGGGCCAAAAGATCGGCTCGTCCGATCGCCACAGCAGCCGGCTCGGGTCGCCCAAGGCCAGGACAATCAGCCCGACCCGGTACCGACGCCGTTTGTCGATGCCGTGGTACAACACGACCCAGCCGAAGGGCTGCCAGATCGGCGGCGACGCTGCTTCCACGGTGACGTTATCGAACAGGTCGGTGTCGGGCCGGGACGTCAGGAGTGGTCCGGGGACCACGTCCCATTGGGTAAGGTCGGCCGGATCGCACGAAGCGACCCAGCAACCACCCTCGCCAAAGAACATCCACAGCCGCCCGTCAATGAGCTCCGGGAAAACCACGGCGCTTTTGGAGCAGCGGTCCGCAGCGTCGGGATGCACCGGATTGGACGCGACCTCGACGGGAGGTTGCTGGCCCCAGTCGATATGGCGCCCACCGGACCCAACGAACGGGAACGTAGACAGCGCTTTGCCGTGATGGGTCCAGGCTTCGAGGTCCGGCGAGGTCGCGATATGGAGCTCGACGTTTACGCCGTCGAAAACGGCGTAGGTCAGGACCCACAGGAGGAGGTCCTCCACGAACACCAGGCGCGGGTCTTCGAAACCCCGGGCCTGGCTGGGGTCAGACAGATCGGGGACGAAGGCCGGGCGGTGGCCCGTCCAATTGACGCCGTCCACCGACTCGGCCCGCCAGATCTGCGAGTGCAGGGGCTCGGCAAAAACAACCCGGAGGAACATAACATACAATCCCGTGGCGGCATTGAAGCCGACCCCAGGGTTGTACACTTTAATGGCATCAGGGCGGACATCCGCCACCGTGACAACTGGGCCGGCGGCACGGATGAACAGACTCATGGCTGCCTCTTAACGATCTCTCCGTTCGCTCACTTTGAGCAGAGGCATAGTATCATCTATTGACGCATTAGCCTAATTATTGTCGAAGATGGGTCTGCTGGCGTGCGTTGTAGCGCCAAGTTTAGGCCGTTGCCCAAAGGTTCGCTATGCCACACACCGCTCTCAATCTTACCCGATCCCCCGCCGGCTGCTCGGCATCGCCGTGGCCAGCGTGCCGTGACTCGCTTGGGCTATAGCGAGTCGAGGCAGCCCGGCCTGAGCTGGCCGATGGTTAAGGTTGCCCCCTCCAGTTCGCCTTCGGTGTGGGTTGTCGTAACGGCCAGACAGCGCATACCGGCAGCCCGAGCCGCCTTAACGCCACTTGGTGCGTCTTCCACTACGATACAGTCCTTAGGATCAACGTTAAGGGCCGCACCAGCTTTTAGATACCCCTCGGGGCTAGGCTTACTCTGTGTAATATCTTCTGCAGCGATCACGGCAGTGAAGTATTGCGCAATATCGAAAGTTTTGAAGGTAATCTCGGCTTCAGCACGCAATGAACCCGTAACTAGGGCGAGCGGCACGTTGCGGGCGGCTAGGTCACGGATAAACTCAACCGCTCCCGGGTACGGAATAAGCTGGTAGGCCGCCAGTTCTAAATATGCTCTAGCCTTCTCATCCATTATTATTGGCAGATCGACATTCTCGCTAATGAAGTCAAAGTATTGCTTGAAACCGGCCTCGTCGGTTCTGCCGGCAAAATGCTGCTTATATTGTTCTTCGGATAGATCGTGCCCGTATCTTTTTAGTGTTGCTTGGAAGGCTGCGACGTGAAGCGGCTCGCTATCGACAATGACGCCGTCCATGTCGAATAAGACTGCTTTGTAGCTCATGTAGTGGAGTATATCAAATGCAGCAAGAGAGGACTCGAATCCGGGCCAACAGATACGGCAAGCAAACAAAGAAAAGTCCCGAGAATAAATTCTGGGACCTTTCTATCTGGAATAAATTGAATCAGGCCTTGGTGCGCGAATGCGACGTTAGGTGGAACTCGATAGTGGCGAGTTTGCTAATTTTCTACCGTAAAATGCTGGATTTGGGCTTTACTTTTGACGGCAGCGATGTTGTCTATCCAAATCATGGCGAGACGTCAAATGGTTAAATCTATTGTTCGTTCATCCATTAAAGATGCCTGCGCCTATCGCTTTGAGAGAAAATCTTCCGGCGACACGCTGATGTCTTTGCAGATTTGTCTTAGCAAGAGCGGGGAGAGGTCTCTCGAGCCATGCATTGGCACGGTAGTCGCTCGTCCGTCTTGGTGGCGGAACTGTTGGTGTGAGCCCTTTTGTCGGGCAAGCGCGAAACCGAGTTTTTCGAGGATAGCGACAACCTCTTTAGGCTTGAGGACTGGTAGGCTACCGCCCACTAGCCAGCGACCACTAGCTGGGTTCCAACGAATTTCGATTCTGGCTTCGGGAGATCGGCATCTTCGAGCACAAGTTCAACCACTTCCTTCAGGTTTTCCTGAAGTTCTTCGAGGGTCTCGGCCTGGGTGTGAGCTCCTGGCAGATCCGGGACGTAAGCCACGTAATAGCCTGTGGCGGTGTCGCGCTCGATTACTGCTGTGTAGACATGCTCTTTCATGTGTCTATTATACACCAGTGGTCGCTGCAAGTTCGCTACTGCCTATGATGGCCACTATAAAAGAGGCCCAACATGGAGCCTCTTTTATAAGCATAAGTACTATGGTGCGCGAGAGAGGAGTCGAACCTCCAAGCCTTGCGGCGCTAGTCCCTCAGACTAGTGTGTATACCATTCCACCACTCGCGCGAGCGGGGATCTAACTTGAGTAGACTACCATATCCGGCAGCTTTGGAAAAGCCCCCGCGCCAACCCCAGATTAGGCGAGAACGTAGGCGGCCCAGAGGCAGACGATGCCCAGGAAGAGAATGAACGGCCAGAGAAACGCGACGTTGAGGGTGTAATAGACGGCGTTGGGCTTGGTCCATAGGCCCATTAGGCCGGCCCGTTTGCGATAGCTCTTGCGGTAGCTTTCCCAGATGCGCCGGCGGTTTACCTCAACTAGCACGGCCGCCACGACAGCGGTAGTACCGATGCCAACCAGGCCGACCACCGGCTTGGATTGGCCCATGAGCGCAAAGATCGCTAGGAGCCCGATGAACAGGCCCGGGGCAAAGCGCGGTTGCGGGACTTTGTGGGTGACGAACAGGTTTGATATTAACATTGGGCCCTCCGTGAACGGTTACGTGTAGAACAAATGGTCGAAGTGTTTGATGGCATACTCGGTGCGCAAGTGGTCGCGCGCATATGCTTCGGTAGCTTCGGTTTTTTTCATGGGGTTGAAGATGCTGTGCGGATCGAAAATATGCTTTACCGAGGCAAAGAGCTCCGTCATTTCCTCGCCGTAGACGGCGCCCAGCGACAAGGCCCGGATGAGGCCGTCGTTTTGCCCGCCGCTGGTGGTGCCGCCGAGGCTGCTAACGATTTGGGCGTATTCGCGGCTCAGCGTGAACAGTTTTTCCACGTCCTTTTTCTTGGCCAGGTCGAGGAAGGGTTGCACATGGATGTGGCCGTCGCCGGCGCTGCCCCACACGGCAGTCTCGAGGTCGTGTTTTTTGAGCAGTTTGTAGGTTTTGTCCAGCAGTTGCGGCAGGCGCTCGGCCGGCACGACGGCGTCGTCCATGAACGGCAGAGCTTTAGCCGCCCCATGGTTCATCCAGAGGTTGGCGACGCCAGCCCGCCGCGGCCGCCACAGCGCCACTTGCTCGAGGGGGTCGGTGGCAACGTGGCACGTGCCGCCGTGGCGCGCCATGATGTGGCGGGCGCGGTTGCTCTTGAGTTTTTGGCTCAGCTGCGAGAATTCATCAAACTCCACGAACAGAACGATTTTAGGGAGTTGGTCGGCTGCGAGACTGGCGAGCTCGCCGGGGTGGTTTTCGCGCAGGTATTCGAGCAAGTGGCGGTCGATGAACTCAATAGCGCTTGGCGCCAGCGGCCGGAGCTTCGCGACCGTCGCAGCGGCGCCTTCGGCCGTATTGAAATAGCCGACCACAAGCGTAGTGCGCGGGTTGTAGGCCATGGTTTTTAGGGTGATCTCGGTGATGACCCCAAGCGTCCCTTGTGAGCCAATAATAACCTGGCTAAGGTCGAACGAACCGTCTTTACCACGCACATTGTCCAGCGCGTAGCCGGCGGTGTTTTTGGTGGTGTGGATATGGCGCTTCTTGATGAGGTCGGCGTGGTCGAGCAGCAGGCTGTCGACCTTGCGGTAGAGCTCACCTTCAAGCGTGGTGAGGCCTTTTTTGCGGTTGAGCTCGCGGGCCCCGATGCGATGGGTTTGGATGAGCGAGCCATCGGACAGCACCACTTTTAGCCCTTTCACGAACTCGCGGGTGGAGCCGTACTTCACCGATTTCTCGCCACTGGCGTTGTTGGCCACGGCGCCGCCGACGGTGGCCGAAGCGATGTCGGCCGGATACGGCGGCAGAAAGCGGCCGTGGGTGTGGAGGGTTTGTTGCAGGGTTTGGTACAAGATTCCGGGCTGCACCGTGACGGAGTCGCGGTCGAGGCGGAGCAATTTGTCCATGTGGGCTGGCAAAACCAACTGAATGCCTTCGCCGATGGAGCCGCCGCCTGTGTCGGTCCCCCGCCCGCGCGGGACTAGGCTAAGCGGCTTACCGGCCGCGGCCAGCTCAGCCACAAACTGGACGGTTTTACGCACATCGGCGGTATTTTGGGGGTACACTACGGCCGAAGGCGTAATTTGAAAGATGCTCTGGTCCGTCGAGAAGTACGCCAAGCTTTCCGGATTATCGGTCACGCTTCCGAGAAGCTTACCGGAGAGTTCCTTTAAATGCGACTTTTTCATGTCTTTATGATACGGTGGGCTGCCCAAAATTACAAAGCGCTTATGGCTGCCGCACCCGAAGCTATGAGGCGTTGGATTCCCAACGAAACAGTTTGGCGCCGGCCACAAAGGCAACTATCGTCCACGCCAGTATAACCAGCAGCTGCGGCCCCAAATTGGCCAGCCCTTGCCCCTGCGCTACGACCGCCCGCACGCCCTCGACCACCGGCGTCAGCGGCAGGTAGGTGCTAATGCCATGCAGCCAGCCGGGCTGGACCTCGCGCGGGACCCACACGCCGCTCAGCGCCAGGGACCCCAAAAACACGATTTGACTCACAAACGTGGCGCTCGTGTCGTTGCGCGCCCAGCCGCCGATCGCCAGGCCGATGCCGCACGACATCACGAGGCCCGCTAGAGTAAAGGCCGCGAAGTCGAAATACGAGCCATGCATCTGGAACTTAAACACCGCTAGCGCCACGAGCGTCATAATCGAAACGGCCACAAATGCCAGCACCAGCGAGCTCACCAGGCTACCGAGCATCAGCTGCGACGCCCTAAAAGGGGTAGCTTGCAGCCGCCGGAGAATGCCCATTTTTTTATCAATTGGCAACATTGTCGCTAGCCCCACTACCCCCAGGAGCATCACTGCCACCCCGGTAAACACCGCAAACAGCCCCGCGAAGGCCGCCGGGTTGCCCCGGTTGACCGACCCAAAGATTACTAGGAGGGTGGTTGGCAGTAGCAAGAATAGGCCCGTTACACCCGGATTGCGCCAGCTGCGCAAAACCAAATTGCGCCCCAAGAGTAACGCCGTTCGAAAGTAACCCATATTAGTCCCGTAGCTCCTTTCCTGTCATATCAATGAACACATCCTCCAGGTCGGCCCCCCGCTTGCCACTGCGCTTCTCGTAGGCGGCAATCAGCTCTTTTGGCTTGTCTAGAGCGATAATCTTGCCATCATCCATCACCGCTACCCGGTCGCAGAGCAGCTGGGCTTCCTCCATGTAATGTGATGTCAGGATTACCGTAATTGCCCGCTGCTTGAGGCCCGCGACCAGCTCCCACAAGTTGCGCCGCGATTGGGGGTCTAGGCCGGTGGTTGGCTCGTCTAGAAACAACACCCGCGGCCGGTTCACCAGGGCGACCGCGATGCTAAAGCGCTGTTTCTGCCCGCCCGACAGCTGCTCGAAAAAACTATGAGCCGCGTCGCCAAGCTGCACTTCCTCGAGCACTTCCCGCGCATTTACTCGGCGGCCAAAAATGCCGGCAAACAGCTCGATGTGCTCGGTGAGGCGAATGCGGTCGTGAAACGTCGTGCTTTGCGTTTGCACTCCAATAATCGCCTTCACCTTCTCCGGCTCCCCCGCCACATCCAGGCCGCCGATTGTAGCCGTTCCACTATCTATGGTGCGCAGGGTTTCCAGCATTTCTAGCGTAGTGGTTTTCCCTGCCCCATTGGGCCCTAAAATGCCAAAAACCTCGCCTTCGTGGACCGCGAAACTAACGCCCGCGACCGCCTGTTTGTCCCCATAATTTTTGTGTAGGTTATCAACCACAACGATATCTTTGTGACCGGTCATCGCCTCTCCTTTTTACATTTTATCCGCGTTTTCCCCGCGTATAATACCAACGATTTTCGTATCTAGGCAAATGGGCTTGTGCGGCTAGGGGGCATTCCGCGGGCAAGCACCGAGCATGTACGCAAGGCTCGTTAAACTTGGGTTCACGTGCGGTGAGGGGAGGTGTTGCAAAAGCACTGTGATAATAGCGGCAGACGGGCTCAACTAGGCTTAACTGCAGAACCCACAAACCAATAGAGATGAGCTGAGCAATCCAAAAGGACGATGGTCGTAGCGACCATCGTCCTTTTGGATTGGGTGATTTGTATAATTCCTGGAGGTGGTGGGGGGGGGGGGGGGCCCCCCCCCCCCCCCACACAAAACAAAAGGACACCGCAGGACAAGCCAAGAACAGACGCCCAGGGCGGTGGGGG
>CAZGZY010000057.1:0-7052 GCA_964530365.1 uncultured Candidatus Saccharimonadales bacterium | reverse complement strand
CAGAGAGAAAGGAGTTTTACGAGCGAGAGTGTCCTGATTGGGGGGTGAATGCAGGGCGATTGAACGTTTAATATGTTGACATAACGAGTTTGATTTGTCAATGCACGTGCATGCGCTGAAGCAGATTTTTGCGCAATATGCCATACTACCTGTAATAACGCTGCGGAAGGGGCCGCCATGAAGCTCGTAATACTAGGGGCAACCGGCAAAACGGGCAAATTGGCGGTGGAACAGGCCTTGGCCGCGGGGCACACCGTGACCGCCTTGGTGCGTCGCGCTGATGCATTTGCGCCGACCGCCAACCTGGTCGCAAAGGTCGGCGACGCGCGCAACGCCAGCGACTTAACGGCCGCTTTGGCCGGGCAGGAGGCCGTTATTAGCACCCTGGGTAGCAACAAACTCGGCGACGATCTGATGCTGCGCGCCACGAACGCGCTCATCCAGGCCGCCCACGCGAGCGGCGTGAAGCGCGTGGTGATGATGTCGAGCTTCTTGGTGGCGCCGGGGCACCAGCGTGGTGGCCTGCTTAAGCTGGCCGGTAAGCTGGCCGGCGGCCTAACCCGCGACAAGGCCGTAGCCGAGGATTTGCTCAAGGCCTCCGACCTGGATTGGACCATCGTCTACGCCACGGCGCTCGACGCGGCGCCGGCCGGCCGCGCATTACGAGTGGTGGGAGCGGGTGAGACTGTAGGTGTGTCGGCGGGGATTGCCCGGGCCGATGCGGCCAAGTTCCTGCTTGAGTGCGTGGCCAACCCCGCTTCGGTGCACACCTCACCCATTATCACGACCAAGTAGCGCCGACGGCTATTTTTCGAGCAGCCCCTTGATGGCATCGAGTACCATGGTCCAATTCTGCTCGGCTTGGTCGGCCCCCACTTTGGTAGGGTTATTGGTTTGGCTAACCGTCAATTTGGTAACGCCATCGCCAGCATCCGATAGCTCGTACGTCACGGTATTGTAGTTCTCGGGCTTATCCTCGCGGCCGCTCATCGGGCTAAAATAGGTGCTCTTGAGCAGCTTATTTGGCTCAATCTCTAAGATCGTGCCCTTATCTTCGTAAGGTTTCCCTTCCCACTCGCCTTTGTAAACGATTGGGCTGCCGACTTTCCAGTCCGACGCGGCTTCGGCACCGAACATGTATTGCTTGATGATCTCTGGGGTGGTTAACGCCTCCCAAATTTTCTCGGGGGTGGCGTTAATGTCGACGCTCTTGGTGGCGGTAATGGTTTCGGCCATGGGGGTGCTCCTTGGTTGTGTGGGGGCATGATGCCGCTTGGACGAAAGGCCGTCAATGGGCTTTTTGCTAGGTTTGGCCCGGCGCGGTCGGCGGCGGTGACGCGCCAAGTGAACGGCCAAAAGGAGGACGAGTAGCACCACTAGCACAATTACAACGAAGCCGTAGAGCCCAGTGCAGGCAAAGACCCACGTGGCCACGGTGTTGCCGGTGTCGGTGTCGGTTACAAATACCGGCAGCAGACCGAAATACGCGCCGGGGCGCGCCACCGGAAAGACGCGGGTGGCTTTGGGTAGCACCAGCCCGGTGTTGAGCTTGGGGGCCTTGCCCCAGGGTAGCACCCGCACTTCCAGCGACGGCCTGAACCCGAGCGGTGTCGCGGTGGTGTCGGTGTTGTGATAGGTGAGGCTGCCGGTGAGGCCGCCCCCAAACTGCCAGAATGGCAGCCGCAGGGCGGTGACCTGGCCGTAGTGCGCGGTGGAGGCACCGTTGTTTAGCAGCAGCAACGTGCCAACATTAGCGCTTTCGGCCACGTAGGAGCTGGTACTGGTTTGGCTGGGGGGCTGGGTGCGGAAAAAAACAGCCGCGTAGACTCCCCCGCCGGGCAATTTGGCGGGGTCGACGCTAAAGATTACCCGCACGGCCTCACGCGGGCCGAGGGTGAAACTCTCGAGGCTGACTTTAATGGCGGCCGCAAGATCCGGGTCGGAGAAGAATTGCAGGTCGCCGTTGGCGCCGGTTTGCTTGAACCCTTTTACCTCGGAGATGATGTTGACCGCCGCGTCCCCCGGGTTAGCCACGTCAATGAAGCCGTTTTCGATGTGGCCGGGCTTGAGCGTATCCTCGTACTGGAGCGGGGCAACTTGCAACCCGGGAACGTCCGCGTGAGCGCGGGACGGCAGCACCAGCCCCCCAACCGCGACGGCCAACACTAGAGCGGCCAAGCTGAGGCGGATTGGTCGGGTCATGGCTTGGCGGTGGCGGTGTAAATGACGGTCGTGGAATAGGTGCCCTGCTTTTGGACCGAGGTGGTGTCGGCGCGGTATTGGATGGAGGTGGTTTCTGGCACTCCCCCGTTTAAGCCGGTGCGCGAGTGGTACACGGTGGCGGCAGTGGGCAGGGCGGCGTAATCATAGTTGGGGTTGGTCCCCCATTTGGCCTCGATTTGGGTGCCGGAGAGCAGTGTAAACCCGAATCCCTTGGTGGTGCCCTCGACCCAAGCGGCGGGCGAGGCAATACTGCCGACGATGTCCGGGATGGTGGTGACGCCATCGGTGTGGGTGAGCGGCGTGGGGCGCTCCACCGACAGATCATAGCCGCCGGCATCGGTGCGCACGATGGCGTCGACGCTGTAGGTTTGCGAGCTGCCGGGGGTGATATTTGGCAGCGTAAAGGCGTTATGAAGCGCACTGGCGCCGGCTGTGTAGTCGTTTAGTACTTCGGGGTCGGCCAGCTGGCGGGTGACCACTCGCGCCTCATCGATGGTGCCGGCCAGAAAGTTGCTAGTGGGGGCAGCCGGCCAACCGGCGAGGTTGTCGTAGCCCATGCGCCAGTAGCCGGTATAGCTGCCGGCGGTGGTCGTGGTGGGGTCGGCGCCCTGCTTGAGGCCGTCCACGTAGAGCTCCAGGCCGGCGCTGCCGAGAGAGGCGGCTACGTGGTGCCAGGAGCCGTCGTTGTAGGAGGACGTGGTGGTGACGGTTTTGATGGTGCCGGGGTTGGTGCCGAAGGTAATTTTGCCGTCATCGCGCAAGTAGATGAGGTGGTCGAGGTTGGTGCTGGGGCCCGAGGCGGCGTCGCCGAAGCCCATGAGGTGGCCGCCTGAGCCGGAGGTGGACTTGAACCAGATCTCAATCGTGAAGGCCGAGGGGCCGGCCGTGGATTTGGAGCTGACCACATATTGGTTCGAGCCATTTAGGATGACGGCGTTCCCCAGGATCCCAGCGCCCCAGCTCGGCGCGTTCACCAGGGTGGCATCGTTGGCGTTGGCGCTGCCGTCGTAGGCTACGGTCCCAACGCCGGAATCGTACGGCCAATAGGCATAGGTCCCGTTGGGCAGCACAGTGAGTTGGATCGAATGTGCCAGCTGGCTAACGTAACCTTGAGTCAGCTTGTAGCTTTGGCTCGAGCCGGCGCCCACTACTCCTTCGCCGCCGGCGTCGGTGAGCTTGTACGAGCTCGACCCGGTAGCCCCGCCAAAGGTATCGGCCACGTTGGGGTCGAGACGGTAATGGGTGCTCTGTAGCAAATTGGCCGCGGCCACACCGGGTAGCATCGCCAGAATCACGAGAGCGCCGAGCTGGATGTAACGGATTTTTCCAAGCATTAGCATGATTATAGCAGCTCCTCCGTGGGTGTGGTCCCGTCACCCGGACCGGGTAGTAGCCCCGTTAGGCTAAGCGGGCGCGCAACTCAATGATCTCTTTGGAATGCTGCCCGACGACGCGTTTGATGCCCTGAATATCAGTTTTGATGGCTTTGACGTCTCCTTCGAGGCGATCGAACCGCTCGTCAACTTGGTCGAACCGCCCATCGATACGGTTGAAATCTTGCTGGATAACCATAGCCCAGGGCTCGAAAGCGCCGTCGAAGGCGGGCTTGAAAGCACTGTCAAAGGCGGGCTTGAAGGCGGCATTGAAGGCCCCATCGAAGGCCGGGCCAAAGTGCTCTTTGAATTTCTGGTCGAATTTTTCGTCAAATTTTTTATCAACTACTTGGCTAACTTCCTCACGAACAGCCAGCCGGACATCTTCGAGCGTAAAATCAACAATCGCCATGGCGCATCCCCTTCTGTAACTCAGTATATGCTGCACCCTATGCTCATTATACCGAACATAATGCGAACATGCAATTGATTAGTCTTCGATTGCGCGCGCCACTTGCGACAAGACTGCATCCAAAGGCTGGGAGGCGTCAATAACGATAGCGCCGGCCGCCTTTGCGCTATCTTGGAGCTGAGGCTGATGCCCCAAAATAAACGACAATTCTGACGGTTGCTTGCCGAATACACTGCCGTTGTCTCGATCACGCAGCCGGGCGCGGACGGATTGGGCATCGAGCTCCAACAGAATTATTCGGTCAAATAGCGAGTAATGATCAGCCTGGTTGAATGACAAGCCACAGATGATGAGGTCTTGCTCAGTTGGGACCGCAAAGAGCTGCCGAAGCTTCTCCGGGCGCCAGACCCAGGAATGCGTCTCCAGCCACTGTCGAGTGGGGTTGGCTGGGCGCCGGCTCGAGAACGGGGCGCCATGGTCATCAACCCACCAAGCCAAATCGTCGCCGTCGAATGTGCTATAACCGCGCCTGGCGAGCTCGCTGGCGACAGTGCTTTTGCCAGAGCCCTGGACGCCTGTGAGGAGAATTTTCTTCATGCGCTCACTCCTAGGCAATAACGAGTTACTCTTTGCCGGCCAAAATGCGGGCGGCGCGGGCGAAGCGCTTGCGGCCCTTCCAGATGAAGAGCACCACTAGAACCAGCGCGACGAGAACGACGCCGAGCAGCTTCCAGGGCAGCACGGTAAACGTCGTGCTAGCGGCGAGGGTTTTGCCGCCGCCGTATTTGGCGTCGAGCGTGGCGGTGTAGCGACCAATCAGGAACGGCTGCTTGACACCGGCGGGCCAGACATTGTGCAAACGGCGGATGGCGCCGGGGATCACAAAATGCTCGTCAAGCGGGACAGTGGCCACCTTAAACCCGAGCATGTTTTTAATGGTAATGGTGCCGGTGGCTTTTTCGTGGACGGTACCGGTGTTTTTAAGGCGGGTGAGGAAATCGACCGGGCCGTACTCGAAGAAGGTTTTGGTTTGGAACAGGCCATTCTTGGGCTGCGCCCCGGTCTCAAAGTTTACCAAGTTGAGTTGCTCGTTAGCCGCGCCGTTAATGCGCACGAAGATGAGGGCGGCAATGCTTTGCTGCACCGACGCGCCGGACTGGCCACTGGGCAGCTTCGGGGGGATGGTGTGGAACACAATTGAGCCGTAACGCCCGCCCGGCTCGGCATTCATGGGGATAGCGATGTCGTAAGGCACCACCTTGGTAGCGCGAGCCGGAACGTCAACGTTGGGCTGGAGCACATTAAACCACGGCGCCAGCGAATAGAGCGGATCGGCGTTATCGATGAGTTCAACCTCGCCTTCTTCGCCCTTGGCGGCGAAGTTCTGTTTGTCGACGGTGAGCGAAATGGGCTCGTCGGTGAGGTTGGTAACTTTAATGGTGTTATGGACCAGGTCGCCGGGGTTGGCCGGGTAGTTGGCGGTGGGCGGGGAAATCTGGAAGCTCTCGGTAGAGGCAGCCAAGGCGGGAGCGGAGACGCCAAGAACCGCTACAGCGGCTCCGAGGCTAAGGGACGTGAGGGCGTTTCGGAGGAGGGTAGCGGTACTTGTCATAATGTAGCTAAGCTTACCAGTCTAGTAGACGGGGGTGCAAGTGTAGATGATGGTCGTGGTGTAGGTTCCGGGGTGAGTGGTGAGCGACACGCCAACCTGGTGGCCAATGCGGTAGGTGGTGCTCGTGACGCCGGCAGACTCGTAGGCGACCTCCAAGTTTGAGGTGGTCATGGCGGCCCACTCAGCGGCCGGGCTGGTGAAACGGTTGGCGGTGCCGGTGCCGAGTGAGGCGTCGTTGGTGGAGTAGCCGTAAGCCTCGGTGCCGGCGGCGGAGAAGGCCGTGGGCGAGGCGTTGGTGCCGGTGTGGTCGGCGATGGTTTGGCTCAGCGGGTTGGTAGGCTTGGCGGTGTAGCGGGCAAAGATCGTGTAGCCGTTGGTGGCGTTGGTGGCCGCAGTGAGGTCCTGGCAGACGACGGCGTTCGAGGCGGCCGTAACCGTGCCGAAGGGAATGGTGGTAGCGGTGGACGCGGCCGTGGTGGTGGTGCCGTCGCAGCTTTGCGCGCTGCCTACCGTGTTGACGGTGAAACTTAAGGTTTGGTCGACGGTGAGCGAGAGCAAGGAGCCACTGGTGTAGATGAACCCGACGGTGGCGTTGTCGATGGGTGTAACACAGCTACTGTCGCTGAAGGTCTTAAACTGCACCCAGTAGGCGGTGTCGGCGGTGTTGCCGTTTTGGATGGCTTGCATGATGAACGTGGCGCCGGTAGTAACAGATGGCGCGGTCACGTTGGTGGTGTTGGTGTACTTCACCTGGTTTGCGGTGTCGGTAGTGCTCCAAGAACCGGTGGAACTGGTGAGCAGCGTGGAGGCGCCGTCGACGGTGGCCGAGCTGGCACTTAGGCCAGGGACTGCGGTGGAGCCGCTCGGGGTGGTTACGAAGGTAGCGGTGATGCAGCGCAGGGCGGTGGCAGTCACGCTGGAGCCGGTGACAGTGTAGGTGACGTTGGTGCCGGCGGTGCCGGAACCGGGGTACGGCTGGGGGTCACTTAGGGCAACCTTGGCGCTACTGAGCGTGGCAGCATTGGCAATGGTGGCGTTGAGTCCGATTCCCATGACGGCGATTAAGACAGCTGCTATTTTCGCAAGCTTCTCCTGAAGGTCTTTTAGCTTAGGCACACCTAATGCCTCAGCCGCTCTGGTAATGCGGTTCACTCGGTATTTTCTCCACGACATTTTTAATGAGTACTGTTGTAAGCTTAACCGTTATAAAACCCCCTGTCAAACCTATTTTTTTACGTGTATTTCATGCCGATTTCATGCCGATTTTACGGCTAAACGAGCGACTGCCTGTTAATAAACGGGGGTGCAGGTGTAGATAATGGTAGTGGTGTACGTACCGGGCTGGGTGGTGGTAGAGATACCAACTTGGTGTCCAATGGTGTAGTGCGTGTTGGTGACGGCGCCGGACTCGTAGGCAATTTCGGCGTTGGAG
>CAZGZY010000056.1:5970-7069 GCA_964530365.1 uncultured Candidatus Saccharimonadales bacterium | reverse complement strand
TCTCAACCGCCGCGGCGAAGACATGGAGATCAACGTCGCTAAGGAGAAGAAGCTCACCAATGTGCGCGCCAGCTCCACCGACATGACCACCCAGCTCACGCCCTTTACCCTGCTTACCCTAGAAGAGGCCCTCGACTTCATCGAAAACGACGAGTTACTCGAAGTTACCCCCCAGTCGCTGCGCATGCGTAAGCGCTACCTCACCAACACCGAGCGCAAGCGCCACCGCGTTATTTAGCCCGAGGGCTTGCATAGCACACCCATTAATGTATAGTTTTGCCGGGCGTCACTAGAACGCCTAGAGAGGGATTACTCCTCCCTCTTTCCCTGTCAATTAAGGAGTGCAGAGTACATGCGAAGAAGGGTAGCTATGCCCTTGGTGGTGGCGCTTCTGGCCGCCACAGCGTGCACCGGTGCGTCGCCGAAACCCACGCCCACGGCCTCCAGGTACGACATCACAGTAAGCGGCGTGCCACTAGGGTCGACTGCCGCGCTGGAGGCCGAGGGCTTCGGGCTCCTCGCCGAGGTCCAGGTGGTACGACCGACCGACCCCGTCCTAGATTGCAGCGTTCACGGGCAAGTGGTGTTGGCCCTTGGGTCCGACACCAAGACCCCGTTGATCATCTGTGACAGCCGCAGGGTGGTCGTGCTAGCCAGCCTTGCGGCGGTCTTGAAGGGGCTATCGGAGATCGAAGTCTGGTTCGAGATCGGCCGCCGCCTCGCGGCCTTGCGGCCGGACTACCCGAAAGCCGCACAGCAAGTCTGCGCCGGGACCTGGGAAGCGGCCGTTGGTGCCAAACGCTACACGACCGCCGCCGCCGGGCAACTGCAAAAGTACGTCGCAGCCAACTACGCGGCGGCAATTGCGGGGTTTCAGTACGGGCTAGCCGAAGTGAAGGCTGGTAACCCGCTCGCCGCTTGCAAACTGGCACACGAGTAGGAAACCGCGACCAGCGGGCGTTCTCGCGCCGTGGGCCTTCGGGGGGGGAGGTGGCCCCGCCCGGGCCCGCCCCCCCCCACGAATGAGAGTAACGGATTTGTGAAAAAAAAAAAGGGTTTTGTTTTTACTCCACAAGATGAGCGAATGGAAATTATTCAA
>CAZGZY010000056.1:0-5960 GCA_964530365.1 uncultured Candidatus Saccharimonadales bacterium | reverse complement strand
ACCCCCCCCCCCGCTGCAAACCGGCCACACCTGTTCAACCCGCCCCCCCGGGGGGGGTCGCGCCCGTGCCCGGGGGGGGGCCTTCAGTGCCCCGGCCGGTCACCTCCGACAGCTTCAATGCTCTCTAAGCTTTAGATCAAGCAATCCAGGGTTTTCGGTTTGTCGCAGGAAGCTCCGGCCGTTACAATAGCTGCATGCTAAAACGCTTGACGCTTATCCTGATATTGCTCTTTGCCCCCCTGGTAGCCTACGCCGACGACGCTTCGTCTGCGCTGGGACCACCCGCCAACGCGGGTGGGGGAGCCAGCTCCAACGCCGACAGCAGTGTGCTCCAACCGGCCGGTCTGGCGCCGCTCCAAGCTACCACCGGCGACTCCGACGGCCTCACCGCGCCCACCCAAACCGCGCTCCAGGCTCCCGTCACCAGTGGCGATTCGCTGCAGGTCATCGCCTCCAGCGCAGACGGCCCCTCGCACGACCCCGCGGCCGCCAACTATTGGGGCTGGCTATGGTTTACGCTGCTAATCGCGCTCCTCGTGACCGCCGCAGCCGTCGTGATGCGTGACCGCCGCCGTTTCGCCGGTCAGCACTAGCCAGCTATGCCCATAGCGGTTATGCTAAAAGAACTATGAAGGCGCAACTAACCCGACCCGTCTTCGACCGCGACGAATACTACGAGTCATCATCGCGGTCAATTCGTTGGATCTGCCTCATTTTGGTGCTCATAACCTTCCCGTTTGACTCCAGCAACGGCCTGGTGGTCCTGACGGTAGTCGTGCTCACCGCCATCTACAACGCCCTGCGCTACAGCGGCGCGCTGCTCAGCCAGCCGTTCTTCAACTCGCGCCTAAACTCGCTCGCGGTGGACCACATCTTTGTACTCTCGCTCGTGGCGTTCAGCGGCGGGCTCACAAGCCCCTACTACCCGTTCTTCTTCCTGCTGATTGTCGCCGTCATTGCCTCCTACGGCATAGCCGGTTTTGCTTTTTCGCTCAGCGCCCAGGTGTTCATTACCCTCCTGCTTCTAAAAGTCCAGCTCGTGGCGCTCCCAAACGCCCCGGAGTTCCAGTTCATCGTCAAACTGGTCTTTCTGGTGGTCTTTAGCCTCGTGGCCGAGCAGTCCGTGCGCAGCCGGGACGAAGAATACCTGCTCGCCAGCCGTTTCACCCACCGCATCGAAAACGAGCGGCAGCGGCTGCTTAGCCTCATCAATAGCCTGTCAAACGCGGTCCTAGCCGTCGATGAAAAGGGGGAGATCTACCTCTACAACGCGGCTGCCCTTGAGCTTCTCAACACTAACCGCGACATCAGCGGCAGCTCCATAAATGAGCTCTTGCCCCTCCACGACGCCCGCGGCACAGACGTAGACCTCCTGCGTCTCATCACCGATGAAGACCGGTCAATCAACCGCCAGGACCTGCTCTATGAGGCCAGCGACGGCTCAAAAATGATTCTAGACCTCACGGTATCTCCAGTTCACGTGTTTGGTTACGACCGCAACAGTTGGGGCGGCTACATGGCGGTGTTTAGCGACATTACCAAGCAAAAATCGCTTGATGAAGAGCGCGACGAGTTCATCTCGGTGACCTCGCATGAACTGCGCACGCCGCTCGCCATTGCCGAAGCTAATCTCTCAACCGCGCTCCTACCCGGATTTGCTAAAATCGAGCCCAAAGCCGTGAACTTGCTCAACCAGGCACACGATAACATCGTGTTCTTAGGTGAGCTCATCCAAGACCTCACCTCGCTCTCGCGGGCCGAACGAGGCGACCTCCAGCTAAAACGTGAGCTCATCGATATCGCCACCTTTGCTCAAGGCTTGGCTCGCGATTACCGGGCCCAGGCTGAAGCCAAGGGGCTCAAGCTTGAGCTGGAAATGCCTGAGCCGGCCGGCAGCGTCGTCACCAGCGAGCATGAGCTGCGCGAGATCCTGCAAAACTTCCTCACCAACGCCATTAAGTACACCAACGAGGGCACGGTGAAGCTAATAGTTGGGAAAATCGCGGATGGCACCGAGTTTGCAGTCCAAGACGCCGGCATCGGGATCTCGGCCAGCGACAAAACCAAGATCTTCGCCAAGTTCTACCGCTCCGAAGATTACCGCACCCGCCAAACCGGCGGCACTGGCCTCGGACTCTACATTACCCGCAAGCTCGCGGAAAAACTGGAGGCTAAGATTACCTTCACCTCCCGGCTCAACCACGGCTCAACCTTCCGTGTTCTGGTCCCAAGTCGCGTAGCCGCCACGGACATTGGGGACGTGGCAACGAAGGCCCAAGCTACCCATGAAACCGCTACCGCAAAAAACAACGTTAGGCCAACCAAATGAGCGGCAACTCGGCCAAACTCCTAACCCTAGAAGCCTTTCGCGACCAGTTCAACCGCGCGTTGGCCGGCTTCATGACCACCCAAACCGCCGCCGCCGCTGACCTTGACCCCACGTATGGTGAGCTCGTCGACGAAATTGCCACATTCCTGGCCCGCGGCGGCAAGCGGCTCAGGCCCTACCTGACGTATCTTAGCTACATTGGCTTCGGGGGCCGGGATGAGGCCGCGGTCACCCGCCTCGCCATCTCGCAGGAGCTCTACCACAACGCTTGGCTTGCCCACGACGACATTATTGACCGCGACCTAGTGCGCTACGGCGGCCCCAACGTTGCCGGCGCTTATTTGGCTAAATTCAACCAAGCGGGGACCAAAGATGCCGCGCACCTCGCTAGTGCCATGTCGCTCGTGGCCGGCGACCTCACCATGTCGCTGGCCGTGAACATTATTCTGGGCTCCGAGTTCTCGGCCGAGCTCAAGGTGGCTGCCGCCCGCGTCACGCAAGACACCACCTTCCTGGAAACCGGGGGCGAAATGCTCGATGTGCTCATGCCTACCTTACCGCTAGCCGAGGTCACTCGCGACCGGCTACTCCGCGTTTGCCGCCTCAAAACGGCCGCCTACAGTTTCGAAGCGCCCCTGCGGATTGGCGCGATTTTGGCTGGGCACACACCGGATCCCCAAACCAAAATCGCGGCTTTCGCGACGCCCCTCGGGGCTGCCTTCCAGATCGCCGACGACTTGCTCGGCACATTCGGCGACGAGCGGCAACTTGGCAAGCCCGTGCTATCGGACCTGCGCGAAGGCAAGCGGACCCTGCTGCTACTCCACGGGCTTGAGCTAGCCAAGCCGGCCGAACGCGCGAAACTTGAGGCCATGCTTGGCCAACCCGACGCCACCTACGCCGACCTGCAGCGAACGCGCGAAATCCTCGAAGCCTCCGGAGCCCGCGCCAAAACCGAGGCTCTCGCCCGCGCCAAAATTGACGAAGCGCTCGAGGCCTTGGGTGAAATCGGCTTCACGCCAGAGGTTGTAGCGGTTTTGCGCCAGCTTTCCGAATACATGATTCGCCGACAGTCGTAGGGCATCCGACCCGAATAAGGCATATGTACAGGTTTCTAAAATCTATGCCCTGTTCATTAGAGCATTGCACAACGTTTTTGGGGACAGGCGTGGAAAACTCTAACCATAACCATGTTGAGATGTGTCGCTATAAATGGTTAAATAACACTAATGGTTTGTCCCAACTGCCACTCCAAAGAAGTAATCGCGGTGCAAGATCAGCACTTCTGCATTAACTGTGGGCAAGTTGTGCCCGAAGAGCCCCTATCCCCGCCGGTTGCTACCCCGCATGTCGCTGTGCAGGAAAATGGCCTACCGGAAGGCGTGAAGATTCTCCCGGTCACCCCGGCCGCGCCCGAAGTCGTGCTAGAAGGGGCAAAGAGGCAAACGGCGGCTGGGACTAGCATCATTACGGCCCGGCCAAGAATGGTCAGTTTAACGGATGAACCGGAAAGCCCCAAACTCAAAAAACGGCCGCCGGGCCGCCCGAAAGCCGGGCGTCTGGACGTGCCGCGCCCAGTGGGGTCGCTAGCGCCCACCCCGCCGCCCGCCAAACCCGTTGCCGTCCCGCTCCCGCCGGCTCCTCAAATCGCCCGCCCGCCTTTGCCCACCCCGCCGCCGCGTCCGGTCGGCCCCCGGCAAATGAGCGACATCGCGCCCCGCCGCCGCCCGGCCGTCCGGCACGCGCACGCCGCGCCGACCAAACCTGAGGGACCACCACCCAAAAAAGCCGCGCGCGTTCCGAAGCGGCCAGCGGTCCATAAAGTTGGTGTGCCTCCGCTTCATTACGGAGCCATTGTGGCGTTTAGCCTGCGCGCCCGGGTGCGGCCGCGCTTGGTCGGCCTGGCGTCGGCCGGCGCCATTTGCTTTGCCGCGGCGGTCGTCTATGGGGTGTGGCTGCTGGTCAACGGCGGCCTCCCGCATCTAGCCGCGGGGATTATGGCGGGCGGGGCGCACCTGGTCGCCGAGGCCGCACTACTAGCCGTTTTGTATTACATCGGCCGCAGCATTGGCCAGGCCGCCATCGTGTACGGGGTTACGCGCCAATCCGACCAGCGGCCCGTAACGTTATCGCACCAGGTCGCCGTCGGTATCAATACCTTCGGTCGTCGCCTAAAACTAGACCTCGCCTTTGGCCTGCTCGAGCTCTTCCTTCTGGGCCTCGTAGCCGCGCTTTTGCTCACGGGGGGCGAAAGCTGGCCGGTAAACCTCCAGATCCAAGTTGCCGCCTTGTTCGCCGCCTTTATGGTGTTGCTATACCTACTCACCAGCCTGGCCGTAGCCCGGGGCCTAGCCGGCGTCGCGCTCACCCTCACGCCGGAGAAGCCGTGGCGCGCCGCGAAATTCGGCTGGCGGCTGTTTAGCCACCGGTTTGAACTCCTGGGGCTCCGATTTGCCGCCGCCGCCATGGAGCTTATCCTGTCGGTCCCACTCGCGGTGCTAGCAGTGGCGTTTGTGGCGGCGGCTCCAGATGGCGCCCGCGTCTACGTAACTCTGGGCGTCGGATTGCTGGCCTGGCTGGCCGGCGCTATGTTCGGGGCCGGCACTGCCAGCTGGTGGGCCGCCCTCTACCACCGGCTGGTCCTACTCGACCACCCCGATGGCGCCGTCATGCTGCTCTCCGGCAACCAGCCCCAGATTGTCCGCACATTACCCCTAGTGCTGTTGGTGACCGCGAGTTCCTTCCTCATTGCAGCCACTATCGCGCTACCCTGGCTTAAACTGCCGTAAGGGCCAATCCCCGAGCAAAATTCGCGGATTACCGGTTGACTTTTGATCTTATTTCAGGCATATTTATTGACAAAGCCACAGGGCTTTTTAATTTTGGGCGCATTATGAAACCAATCATGAATTATTTCGCAGCCTCCCGGTCTGAGCTCGCCAAAGTTTCTTGGCCAACTCGGCGCCAAACGGTCCGCCTCACAATTCTGGTGGTGGCATTCTCGCTCCTGTTTGCGGCCTTACTAGGCTCGCTCGACTACCTGTTCTCCACGCTCGTCCAAAAAATAATCGTTAAAGGGTAAGACATGGCCGAAAGCGACATCAAGAATAAGCATTGGTATGTAATTCATACCTACTCTGGCTACGAAGACCGCGTTGCGGAAAACCTGCGCCAGCGTATCGAGACCATGCACATGTCCGACAAAATCTTTGACGTGATTGTGCCCAAAGAGAACCAGATTGAAATCAAGAACGGCCGCCGCCGCATCGTCGAGCGCCGCATTTTCCCGGGTTACGTGCTCGTGCAAATGGACGTCACCGAGGACTCTTGGTACGTGGTGCGCAATACCCCCAACGTCACCGGCTTCGTCGGCTCCGGTACCACACCTACCCCGATCTCCGAGGACGAGGTGCGCCACATCCAGAAGCGCATGGGCGTGGAAGAGCCGAAGTTCAAGATCGACTTCTCGGTAGGTGAGGCGGTCAACATCGTCGATGGCCCCTTCAAGGGCTTCGACGGCATGGTCAACGAAATCGACGAAAACAAGGGCAAGATCAAGGTCCTCGTCAACATGTTTGGCCGTGAAACACCGGTAGAGCTCGACAGCCTCCAGGTTAAGAAGATTTAGCCC
>CAZGZY010000055.1:6561-7175 GCA_964530365.1 uncultured Candidatus Saccharimonadales bacterium | reverse complement strand
CTTGTTCACCCACCTGCTCTACAGCACCTCAACGACCGCCGAATACGAGCGGTTGCGCGACCAATTGCGCCCACTCTGCCGCGAGTTTGTGCAGACCACCTTTAACGGGCGGCCGGTTTCGGTGATGACTCTGCGCCACCCGTTGGAACTGCCGGACGAGCACTCGGTAACCATGATTGAGCTGCCGGCGCCGCGTCCAGCGCACACCTACCCCAGCGGTTTTGAAAGCATTGGCATCTTGGTAGGCGCGGATCTGCCCGAGTTTAAAGGGCGCTACGCCAAGGTGTTGACGGGCGTCAAGGACCACGGCCACGACTGCAAACCGGCCTACATTACTTTCGAAAATGGCAAAACGGTGAAATTTTACGATATTGCCCTACGCGATGTCGTATTGCTGGAGGGCTGGCACTTTGAGCACCCGCTGGAGCCAGATGATGCCCCCGAGAACCTGCTAGCCGGCACCGTGAATGCCTGGCGCCGGTATTTGTACGAAATCAACGACGACTGGCAGCCGCTGGTGCGCGACATTACGCCCAAACAGACGGGCTGTGGGCCGGTGTATGAGATTCCTAGCCCGATCGAGCGGCCAGGCGACACCTTCGAGAATTGCGATA
>CAZGZY010000055.1:0-6551 GCA_964530365.1 uncultured Candidatus Saccharimonadales bacterium | reverse complement strand
ATCACACCATGGCGGAAGTATATATGGTGCTCGAGGGTAGTGCCGCGCTGGTGGCTGGTGGCGAAGAACTGTCGCTGAGGGCGGGCGCTACCCTAGTGATCCCGCCCGACACGGCGCACTTCACGCTGGTGGACGGGCTGGTTCTGGTAGCCATTAACACCCCGCCGTTTGAGGATAGCGACTACTTGGTGCTGGAAGACTCGAATATGGAGGTGGGGTTTGATATCGCGCAATATGAGCGATTAACGAAGGGGGCGTAGGTGATTATAGATGAGAGGTGGGACTAGCTAATGGAACTAAAGCAAACATTCGGCCAAGCGGCTGAGCAATACCACGCTTTTCGCCCCCATTACCCGGCAGCTTTGTTTGAGGAACTGGTGACCGCGACCGCCTTACGGCCGGATGCTAGGCTCTTAGAGATTGGTCCGGGGACAGGCCAGGCCACCCTGCCTCTGGCCAAGCGTGGCTACCAGATCACCGCCGTAGAGTTGAGCCCGGCCATGGCCCAAAAAGCCCAGGCCGAGTTGGCCGATTACCCCAATGTCGAGGTCATTACCGGAGCGTTTGAAAAAGTGGCGCTGCCGGAGCATCAGTTTAATTTAGTGTATTCGGCCACGGCGCTCCATTGGGTTGAGCCAGCGGTAAAATTCACCAAACCCCACCGGCTACTCAAAAACGGCGGCCATTTAGCGGTTATTCATACGCACCATGTGTCCGATGAGGCGGGTGACCGGTTCTTTGTGGCTAGTCAGCCCATCTTTTTGCACTACGTTCATAGTGATCATCCCATGAACCGCAGCAAGGGGTTCACCCTCAAGAAGTTTAGCGAGATAGGACCCGGGGAACCCGTAGATGAGGCGCTGTTTGAGGTTACCAGCTTCACTAAATATCCCATGGAGAAGCGGTATAATTCAGACGAATACGTTGGCCTGATCGGCACCTACTCGCCGCATCTGGCGCTAGAGCCGGCGGTGCGGGCGCAGTTTTTGGCAGAGGTAAAGGCGCTCATTGACCGCGAGTTTGGTGGCCAAATGGTTGAGCATTACGCGATGTCGTTGCTACTAGCCCGTCGCAAACCGTAGATTAATAGTGAAAGGATGCCAATGGTTACACGCGAGAAAATCTTAGAGAGTTTGCCTAATGTGCTGAGAGCGGTGGATTTGGAGGGGCTGGGTCCGAAACAGCAGGGCAAGGTCCGCGATATTTATACGCAAGGGCAGCAGCGGATTACCATTACCACGGACCGGCAATCGGCATTTGACGTGATGCTGGGGTGCATTCCGTACAAGGGCTCGGTGCTGAACATGTTGGCGGCGTGGTGGTTTGAGCAAACGGAGCATATCGTGCCCAACCATATGATAGCGGTGCCCGATCCAAACGTGCTGATCTCGCACGAGACCGAGATGATACCGGTGGAAATGGTGGTGCGCGGGTATTTAACCGGCGCGCATACCACTACGGCGATTTGGTGGTTGTACGAGCGGGGCGATCGTGAGATTTACGGAATGAAGTTTCCGGACGGGATGAAGAAGAATGAGGCGCTGCCACAGGCAATAATTACACCAACGACGCACGGCGGGGGTACTGCCGGACACGATGAGCGGCTGACACGGGCAGAGGTTGTGAGCCGGGGGCTCGTACCGGAGAAGTTGTATGCCCAAATGGAGCAGGTGGCGCTGGAGTTGTTCGATTTTGGGAGCAAGCGGGCGCGCGAGCAGGGATTGATTTTGGTCGACACTAAGTATGAATTTGGCTTGCATGAGGGGAAATTGATGTTGATTGACGAGATTCACACGCCAGACTCGTCGCGCTACTGGAAGGCCGATAGCTATGAGGCGCGGATAGCGGGCGGGCAGGAGCCGGAAAATTACGACAAGGAGTTCATCCGGCTGTGGTACGGAGCGCGGGGCTACACTGGCGAGGGTAAACCACCGGCGATGGCGCCGGAGCTAGCGGTGGAGGCGGCGCAGCGCTACATTGGGGCGTACGAGATGCTCACGGGTAAGACGTTTGCCGAGTACGACTACCCGATTGAGGCACGGATCGTGGCGGCGGTGACTAAAGCGCTGAAGGGGTGAGTGATGTGGCTTCTGCACTTAAATGTTTTGGAACGGTGGCAGGATAGAGCCGTAGCTCTTCACCCGGCCGGGCAGCGTAGTTCTGCCCGGCCGGGTGATGGTCAGCTGGTGCCCCAGCTAAAGTCGTCACAGTAGGCGGTGGCATGGCTAGCGCCCTTGACGATGATTTGAATCCGAGCGAACACGGCTGCCGTCGAAGGCTTATAGGCGTACTGGACGGATCCCCGACCAGCGCCAATCCTTTGGCCGATGAAGCGACCACTGCCGAGGTCACGCTGGGCGCCATTATACTCGTCCACATAGTAGACGAAGGCATCCGCTGACCCCTTGACCAGGTCCCAATAGCTGGCAACAGTGTAGGCTCTCGCCGGATCGACTCGAACGAGCGGCGTGAACAACTCCTGATTCTTGCCGCCCGCAACCAGACGGACGGAACGGCTGGCGTCCTGGCCGTGGCCGTTGTTGTCGAGGCTGATGGCCGTGGGCGCGTCGGTACACCAGGCGCTGCTGGGCTGCCGCCCATCGCAGTACGGCAGACTGGACAAGGTACTGAAGTCCTGTTTCAGAACAACAGTGTTCGCATTGCCTCCCCCGGTCCATAGAGGCACGAAGTAGACGATAATTGTCCAGGCTACTCCAATGACGCTTGCTGCCGCGGCTGCGCCGGCTAGCCAACGGCCGACCCGCCCGGGCTGCTGGACGGGGTTACTGCCTGAGGGTGGCATGGGCACTCCCGATGTGAGGGTCTGGTAAGACGGGTGTCATTACCAATGCCAACTATACCAAGCCCGGAATATCAGTGGTACTCCAGCCAGGGCTCAGCGGCGGCGAAATAGCCGGCGTTTTTGATGCGGATGGTAGGGCCGGCGGGGCCGGCGGGTGCGACGTGGCCGACCACCGCAGCCTCGTGGCCGTGGGCGCGGGCTACTTTGAGTACGGCATCGGGGTCGGGCGTGGCGATGACCATGCCGTAGCCCATGCACCAGGTGCGGTAGGCTTCGCGATCGGTAATGCGGCCGAGTTTGGGCTTGTGGCCCCCGGCCTGGGCGTCGGCGGTGAGTTGCTGGCAGTGAAGCATGAGCGGCGAGGGCGCGAAGGGCGTGTCGATGACGGCGCCGAGGCCGGTGGGCTTGAGGATGCGGGCGAGTTTTTCGGGAACTCCCCCGCCGGAAATGTGCGCCACGGCGTGAATGGGCGCTTTGGGGGCGCGCGCCGGGTCGTAGCCGCCGGTCATGTCAACGATAGCTTTAGTGTAGATGGTGGAGGGCACGAGAGCGTGGTCGATGAGCGGCCGGCCGGCTAGGTCGCGCTCCAGCCAATCGTCGCCGTAAGCGGCGGCCAGGGCGCGGCGCACGAGCGAGATGCCGTTACTGCGCAGGCCGGGCTCGCGCAGGCCCACCAGCGCGTCGCCGGGCCGGACGGCGCGGCCGTCAATGAGGCGCTCGCGCAGACCAAACCACAACAGGCCAGAGTTCCAGATGCAGCCGAAGCGGCCGGTTTGGCCGGTGACGCGCTCACTTAGCTGCGCGATCTCGCCGTTGACGATGGCGATCCCGGCCGCCGCCGCGCCTCGCACCAGGCTCTCGCCGATCGCGTGGATCACTGGCAGGCGCGACTCGTCGGTGCCGAGCGTGTTCACGTCGAGCACCGTGCCGGCGATGACCGGCTCGGCGCCCCGGCGAGCGGCGTCTTCGGCCACCATGGCGATCAGATCCGTGCCGATGCCCTCGAACCGGCCGCTGCGCTCGGCGAACTCGATTTTGGTGCCGGTGCCGTCGAAGTCGAGGTTGGCCATGGTGCCGGCGGGCAGCTTACCTACCTCAATCCCCCGCAGCCCCGAGAAATCGTCAAAGATGGCGGCGACTTCACCGAGCTTGCCGGCCCGGTTGGCCCAGGTGCGGCGCGAGGCCTCGTACATAATGCGGGAGGCCTTGGCCTCAACGTCAATGTCCACCCCAGCCGCGGCGTATGTATTGGGTTCGTTCATGTAGCTTATTCTAGCAAATAAATTGCTATTGGTATTGACGGAAACTAGTGTTATGCTGCTTGCAATTATTGTAGGTGTTCATCTTACATCGCGCTTTTCGAACTTTACACTGGATTTGTGCCGACTTTAGCCCTAAAAATACCAAGTATCTGACCGGAATTACTTCGACCTCTCTTCTATTATGCAGTCAAAGCTTATTATTGTTGCTAACCGCCTGCCGGTGAGCGTCACCCAGACGCCCCAGGGTTTGACGTACAAGCCGAGTCCCGGGGGGTTGGCCGCGGCCTTAAACCCGTCACTACGCGAGAAGTCGACGGTGTGGGTTGGCTACGCCGGTATTAACCGCAAGCTAGACGAGGCAGAATTAGCAGAGCTTGGCTTGCCCGCCCAGCTTAGGTCGATAAACATTGAGGCCGCACGGTACAAGCGCTACTACTACAACGTCGCGAACGGCTCAGTGTGGCCGGCGTTCCACGATTTCAAGCCCCGGCGGCTCTACGACGAGGGCGATTGGCAGGCGGCACTGGCCGTAACGAAGCAATTTGCCCAGAAGGTGGTGTCGGTAGTGGGGCCCAAGGACCGGATTTGGATCCACGATTACCACCTTATGATGCTGCCCAAAACACTGCGCGATATGGGCGTAAAGAATAAGATTGGCTTCTTCCTCCACACCCCTTTTGCCGAACCAAAGTTCTTTAAACTCTTGCCTCATCACCGGGATATCTTCGAGAGTTTGTTCGCAGCAGATCTGATCGGCGTCCAAACCCGCCGCGACTTGCAGCGCTTTCATCGGGTACTGACCGAGCTTGGCGGCGATGAAAGTTACATGAACCACGTCGGGGTGTTCCCCGTGGGTATCGATTACGAAGCCTACCGCTCGGCCAACACGATGCCCGAGGTACGGTCGCAATGGCTGGAGCTGGAAGAGCGGTTGGCGGCCAAGACGGTGATTTTTTCGGTTTCGCGGCTAGATTACACCAAGGGTATTATTGAGCAACTAGACGCCATCGAGGGGCTGCTTGAGGTCACAGCGCAGCCTCAGAGTATCATTTATAAACTGGTTGTGGCCCCCTCACGCGAAGATTTACGAGAATATCGCGAGCTCAAAGACGAGATTTCGACGCGCGTAAAGGCCATCAACAAACGCTTCAAGACCACCACCTGGCAACCGATAGACTACGAGTACCGCAACATGCAGTTTCAGGAGCTCAACGCCTGGTATTGCCGGACTAACATTATGCTGGTGGCGCCCTTAATTGATGGCCAGAACCTGATTGCCAAGGAGTACATTGCCAGCCGGCCGGACGACAGCGGGGTGCTCGTGTTGAGCGAGAAGGCCGGCGCGGCCATGCATCTCACCGAGGCGCTACTGGTGGACCCGAGCAAGCCAAAAAAGATTACCGCTGCGCTTCAACGGGCTCTGGCCATGCCTCTGGCCGAGCGGCGGGCCAGGCATAAGGCCCTGCGCCGGATTGTAAAGAGCGAGAACGCGTTGTACTGGGCTAAGAGTTTTAACAAGGCCCTTCAAGGGGGTCTGTGATGCCCCCCGAGAAAATCGCGGGCATTACCACCCGCTTTCGGGGGATGGGGCGGCAGCTCGGATATCCGACGGCCAACATCCGGACCACCACGGGCCTAGCCGACGGGGTGTATTTTGGGTACGCCGATCTGGGACGGCTTCTGCACCATCGGGCCATCATCTTCGTTGGCACCCCCACCACCGTGGGAGATACGACTCGGCGGCTGGAGGCACATTTGATTGATGTCCCCGACCGGGACTATTATGGGCTTAGACTCGAGGTTGAAATTTGGCACCACCACCGCTCCACCGCCACGTTTGATTCGGTGGGCGACCTACTTGGGGCCATGAAAGCCGATGAGGCGACCGCCCGCCGTTGGTTCTCGCTGCAGTAGCATTGCAACTTACGTTAATCTCAAGGATACTTTAAGGCCCATGTTTACAGGTATTATTACCCACACCAGCCATATCGTCCGCAGCCAGCAGGTCGGTGACGGTCTAACGGTGACGTTTGAGCGGCCGCCGGAGTGGACGGACCTGAGAGTTGGCGAGTCGGTGTCCACAAACGGGGTTTGCCTGACCGTAGCCCACATCCATGGGGCCGAGTACGACTGCGACCTCATGGCCGAAACCTTGCGAGCGAGCTCGTTTGACGCCGAGCTGCCGCCGATGGTAAATCTGGAGCGCGCGCTGGCGGCCGATGAGCGGTTTGGGGGACATTTCGTGCAGGGCCACGTGGACGGCGTGGGTAAGGTGGTCAAGATTGATGAGGCAGAGGGCTGGGATGTGTATATCGAATTCTCCCACGGTGACGAAGCGTTGGTGGTCTACAAAGGCTCGATCGCGCTCAATGGCGTATCGCTAACAGTAGCCGGCGTGGAGGGCAACATCATGCGGGTATCGCTCATCCCGCACACTCTGGAGCACACGACCTTGCTATCACTCCAAGTTGGGGACGCAGTGAACC
>CAZGZY010000054.1:0-7207 GCA_964530365.1 uncultured Candidatus Saccharimonadales bacterium | reverse complement strand
CCACGAAAGGCACGGAGAGTCTAATGGCACGCAACCTTACCCCCATCGTTAAGCAAAGCCGCCGCGAAGCGGTTGCTCTGCACCCCAAGGCCATCAAGGGCCTCACCAAGCACCCTTACAAGCCCGGCCAGCACGGCCCCAACGCCGGTCGCTCCAAGCCGAGCCAGTATTCTGTGCAGCTGCGCCAGAAGCAGATGGTTAAGCGCACCTACGGCCTGCTCGAAAAGCAGTTTGCCAAAATCGTCCGCGAGGCCGAGCGTCGCACTGGTAATTCCGGCGACATCATGTTGCAGCTCCTCGAGCAGCGCTTCGACAACGCCGTTTACCGCCTCGGCTTGGCCCCCAGTCGCCAATCGGCCCGCCAGCTCGTCACCCACGGCCACTTCATGCTCAACGGTCGCCGGGTCGATATCCCGTCGATTTCGCTCAAGGCCGGCGACGAATTTACCGTTCGCCCGAAGAGCGCTTCCAATGCCTACTTCAAGCAATTAGTTCAGGATTTGGCAGGTAATTCCGCCCAAGTTCGCTGGCTCACTTTTGACGCCAAAAAGCTAACTGGCAAGGTTACCGGCCTCCCGGCCCGCGAAGACATCGCTGAAGAAATTCACGAGCAGTTAATCATTGAATTCTATTCAAGGTAAGGAAAGGACGAGAAAAGTGTTACATCCGATTCAGCTCCCGGAGCTTAAACCGGTTCACGAGGAGGCCAACAAGGCCACGTTTGCGATCGAGCCACTACACTCAGGTTATGGCATGACCCTCGGCAACTCATTGCGCCGTGTTATCCTTTCTAGCCTTGGCGGCGCTGCCGTTACGGCCGTTAAGATTGATAGTGTCGCCCACGAGTTCAGTACCATCGAAGGCGTCAAAGAGGACGTTGTTGAGATTATTCTCAACCTCAAGAAGCTCCGTTTTCGCGTCTTCTCCGACGAGCCCCAGTTCCTAGTGCTCACCGGCTCCGGCAAGGGTGAGGTTACGGCCGCCAGCATCAAGACCACCGCCGATGTCGAGATCGTTAACCCCGAGCAGCTCATTGCCACGCTCGACACCGACAAAGTTAAGCTCGGCATGGAGATCAAGGTCGAAAAAGGCCGCGGCTACGTTCCGGTCGAGAACCGCGAGTCCGAGAAGCTGGAAGTTGGCATGATCGCCGTCGACGCCCTGTACTCACCAGTGCAGCGTGTGCGTTACAACGTCGAGAACACCCGTGTTGGCCAGGTCACCGACCTCGACCGCCTCGTGATGGAGATCGAGACCGACGGCACGATCACTCCCCACGATGCGATCCGCCAGGCCGCCGAGATTCTCGTTGAGCACTTCCAGGTCGTAGCGGGCAATTTGTCCTCGGACCAAGCTGCCATCGTCTCTGGTGACCGCACCGAAACCGGCGCCGGCAAGATCAACATCGAAGAGATTAACCTCTCACCGCGCACCACCAACGCGCTCATCAACAATGATATTAAGACCGTCAAGGACCTGCTCAAGCTCACCGACACCGAGCTGCGTGAACTCAAGGGCTTCGGCTCCAAGGCTTACGACGAGGTCAAAGACAAAATCGTTGAACTCGGTTTTGCCAGCACGGAGAAGGTAGGTTAAGACATGCACCGCCACGGATACATCGGGCGCAAGCTCCAGCGTGACGCCGCCCCCCGCCGGGCCCTCATTCGCGGGCAGGTGACGTCCCTCGTGCTGCACGAGGCCATCACCACCACTGAGGCCAAAGCCAAAGAAGTGGCTCCCCACTTTGAACGGCTTGTGACGTACGCGAAGAAGAGTACCCTAGCCGGTGAGCGCGCCCTCCGCGCCGAACTCCTCACCGAAAACGCCGTTCAGAAGCTCATCCAAGAGCTCAAGCCGGCCTTCGCCGAGCGCCAGGGTGGTTATACTCGCATCATCAAGCTAGGCAACCGCCGCGGCGACAACGCCCCTATGGCTCGCCTCGCGCTCGTTTTGAATGAAGTTAAGGCCGCCGACCCCAAGCCGGCAGAGAAGGCCGCCCCTAAGGCCAAAGTAGCCGCTAAAACCCCAGAGAGGGCAGTGGCCGAAAAGAAAACAGCCGTCACCTCTGAGGTTTCGGACAACCAGAAGGCCACCAAATGATTAAAACCTATTCCCCCAAACCAACTGAACTGACCCACGACTGGTACATCATCGATGCCGAAGGCAAGACGCTCGGCCGCCTCGCCACCCTCATCGCGACCTACCTGCTCGGTAAACACAAGGTACGTTTTAGCGCCCACCTCGACTGCGGCGACAACATCGTTGTCATCAACGCGGGCAAAGTCGCCGTCACCGGCAACAAGCTCGAAGACAAAATGTACTACCGCCACTCCGGTTACCCCGGCGGCATCAAAGAGGCCAGCCTGGCTGAGCTAATCGCTCGCAACCCCGCTGCCGCCATCGAGAAGGCTGTCGCCGGCATGCTACCCAAGAACCGCTTGCAAGACGACCGTCTGTACCGCCTCAAGGTCTACGCCGGCGCCGAGCACCCTCACGCCCCGCAGAACCCTAAGCCCCTAGGAGATAAATAATGGCCGAAACTACCCACTACCACTACGCCCGTGGTCGCCGCAAGGCCGCCATTGCTACCGCGCGTTTGTACCCCGGCAAAGGCGAGATCGTCGTTGGCGAGCAGACCGCTGCTGAGTACTTCAACAATGACGCCCTGGTGACTGTGGTTGAGCAGCCCGTTAAGCTCTCTGGCCAAGACCAGAAGCTGCGCATTAGCCTGCACGTCAAAGGCGGCGGCAAGCGCGGCCAAGCCGACGCGGCCCGCCTCGCCATCTCCCGCGCCCTCAACGTCATGACCGCGGGAGAGCTGCGCCCTACCCTCAAGAAAGCCGGCTTCCTCACCCGCGACCCCCGCGAAAAAGAGCGCAAGAAGCCCGGTCTCAAGCGCGCCCGCAAGGCCTCCCAGTTCTCCAAGCGCTAGACGCCTGCGAAATTCTTGCCAGATCAAAACCGCCCGAATTGGGCGGTTTTGTTGTTAGGCAAGCCAGTCGCGTTTATAATGGTCCACATGGTTATTATGCGCGCGCTGGTCGCCACTAAACCCATAGGCGCGCGAAGATGAAGCTTATTCTTATTTATGGGCCGCCGGCGTCCGGCAAGCTCACCGTCGCCACCCAGCTATCAAAGCTGACGGGCTACAAGCTGCTTGATAACCACCGGGTTACAGATTACATCAGCGAGGTTTTTCCGCGCTCGGAGCCTAAGTTCGACAAAGTCAGAAGCCGGCTCGGGCGAAAAGCCCGAACCGACATCTTTAAGGCGGCCGCAGAAGTCGGGCTAGACTTAATCGCGACCTTCGCGCCTCTGGCCAACGGCTGGCAGGATTTTATGCGCCGCTCACGCCAGGCGGTCGAGAAATGTAACGGTGAAATCTGCTTCGTGCACTTACTCCCATCGCGGGCAGTACTCCTAGAGCGAACCGTAAGCGACTCCCGAAAGCCGAATAAGATCGCGACCATCGAGACCTGGAACAGGGTCGTTGGAGCATCGCCACACGCCTTTACGACGTTCCCGGATATTAAACACGCCGTCATCGATAACTCCGAGCTGACGCCGATGGATACCGCCGAGCAGATCATCCAGTATTACAGGCTGCTCTTGCCAACCCCACCCCTCCCGCAACCCGAGCACAAGCGCTATACTAGAGAGAGTGAAAGACCATAACGCCCTAACCATCCAACGCCTGGTGGCCGCTGCCATCGCGCTAATATTGCTCGGCACGGCCGGCTTTGCTTATTTTGGCGGCATACCGCTGGGCGACGCCTTTTATGAAACCGTCATTATCTTGCTCACCCACTACGACCACTTTGCTGTTACCGACCCAACATCACGAATTTTGGTTATAATTCTGATACTGTCTAGTCTTGGGTTAATTGCCTATTTGCTTAAGTGGTTGGCCGACTATATGATGGGTCTAAGTGATAATGTACGTAAGCATCGAGTAAAAGCCCGCGTGGAAAAATTAAAAGACCATTATATTGTGTGCGGCTTGGGCCGGGTTGGCTCTCAGGTAGCCGGCGAGATGTTCCATGAAGGCGTGCCCTTCGTGGGCTTAGACCGCGATCAGGTAAAGGTTGATGAAGCCCTAGCCAAAGGCCAAATGGCATTGGTGCTCGACAGCACCGCCGAAGAGGCGCTCATGCAAGTCGGCATTGAGCGGGCCAGTGGGCTCGTGGCTTGCCTTGGTGAAGATTCGCTGAACCTGTTTGTGGTACTAGCCGCCCGCTCCCTCAACCCCGACCTCTACATCGTGGCTCGCGCCAACCGCCCCGAAAACGAGCTCAAACTCAAGCGGGCCGGAGCCAACCGGGTGGCCATGCCGTACCAGATTGGCGGCTACCACATGGCCTCCATGGCGCTGCGCCCCAACGTGGTCGATTACATGGACATCATGTCCAAAACCGGCGTGACCGAGCTCGAGGTAGAGGAGATGGTGGTAGGGGAGCAGTCCCGCTTGGCCGGCCGGCGTCTCGGCAAAGCCCTCGCTGAAGGCGAAATTGGCGCCACAGTTATTGCTATAAATGGCGCTGACGGCACGAGCCGGGTAAGACCCACCGGCAAAGAAATTATTTACCCTGGGGACCGGTTGATTATTCTAGGGGCCAAACCGGACCTCACCAGTGCTTCGGAGCTCATCCGGTGACGCGTACGCTCAAAGTTGGTGAAGGAGCCGCCGCCGAGCGGCTCGATGTGTATTTAGCGGCGGCGCTAGATATCCCGCGCAGCCAAGCTGCCCGGCTCTTGCGCTCCGAGGCCGTGCAAGTGAACGGCCGACCCCAGCGCCCCAGCTACCAAACACAGCCGGGGGACCAGGTAGCCGTGGCGGACACGCCTGCCCCAGAGGCTCCGGAGGCCGCTCCGGACCTGCGCGTGGTGTACGAAGACGCCGACGTCCTGGTGGTCGACAAGCCGGCCGGCCTCGCCGCCCACCGCGGCAAGGGGCCGGCGCGCCACACCACCGTCGCCGATTTTGCGCGGCTGCACACCACCGACCCCGATCCGGACCGCCCCGGCATTGTCCACCGCCTCGACCGCGACACCTCCGGCCTCATGATTCTCGCCAAAACTGCTGAGGCCAAAGCCTTCATGCAGGACCAGTTCCGTGAGCACGCGGTCCGCAAAACCTATTTGTTGCTCAGCGTTGGCCGGGTGAAGCCGCCGGACGCCGTCATTCGCCTGCCGTTGTCTCGGGACCCCGCCAATCCGCTGCGCCGGGCAGTGGTGGCGGGCGGGCGTGAGTCCGTTACGCGCTATCACACCCTCGCCGACTACCCGGGTTATAGCCTCGTGGAGGCCCACCCCGAAACGGGGCGCACCCACCAAATCCGCGTGCATTTCGCGGCCATTGGGCACCCGGTGGCTGGGGACGCCCTCTACGGCGCCCCCCGTCGTCCGCTGGGGCTCAAGCGCCAATTCCTGCACGCGACTGCCATCGAGTTTATGGCCCCTTCAGGCAAGACCGTTAAGCTTGAGAGCCCACTCCCGGCGGAGCTCGCGGCCGCCCTCCACAGCCTCGAGGGGCTAGTTTAGGCATGGCGCTCACCACGCTCCTCCACGGCCGAACTCGTGCCTCGCTTGCGGCTATCACCGGCTCCCGCTCGGGCAGCTATATTTTTCACGGGGCCCGCTCAGTCGGCAAGGCCACCGCTGCCCGCGAGTTAGCGCGCCGGTTCAACTGTGAGGGCGATGATTCGGCTTTGTGCGCCCCCTGCCGGCAGTTCGAGGCGGGGAACTACCCTGATTTCATCGTTGTCCGGCCGGAGGGTAAGCCAAGCATCCTGATCGAGCAGGTTCGTGGCCTCATCCAAGCTTTGTCATTTAGTTTGTACCGGCCGCACGGTGTCCGGGTGGTGCTCATTGACGATGCCGAATGCCTCACCGTGGAAGCCCAGAATGCCCTGCTAAAGCTCATTGAAGAGCCGCCGCCCGGCACGGTTTTCATTCTGGTAACGGAACGCCTCCCCGGCTTGCTGCCGACGGTTCGCTCACGTTGCATCCAGGTATACTTCCCGCCGCAGCCGCCGGAAGCCATCGCCGGCCTGTTGGCGGGGGAGCACGGTGTTCCCGGGCCCCAGGCGGCGGATCTGGCCATGGCCGCCGCCGGCGCACCGGGCGTCGCCATAACCTTAGCCGCCCAGCCCAGCGTCGCCGAGGCCAAGCTCGAGCTCATGCGGCAGGCCACGTCGGTAGCCGGCCTGCCGCTGTTCGAGCGGCTGTTACTCGCCGGCCGGCTCACCACTGCCCATGCCGATCTGGCGCTGTTTGAGCGCACGCTCCAGGCACATCTGGTGGCCCGGCTGCGGTCGGGAGCAGCGGAGCCGGAGGCGGTGGGCGGCCAACTCGAGGCCTTGGAGCGGTTCCGGGAGCAGTTGCACGCCAAAGTGGCGCCGCGGGTCGCGGTTGAACGATTAATGTTGGGGCTCTAGCGGTGCTCGAGATAACCGTTATTGCCCTAGCGCTCCTCATGCTCCGCCGCCAGCTAGCCACCCTCGAATCGGGCGCGCCCGCAGCCCTCGCCCCGCGCCGGGCGTCACCCCAACTCGCCCAAATGACCAGCTATGCCGACCGCCTCTACAGCGAGAAAAAATGGCTCGCCGCGGAGAAAGCCTACTTGAGCGTCCTGAAGCTCGACCACAAAAACGTCACCGCCTACAGCCATCTGGGGATTATCTACTCCACCCAAAAGAGCATGGCCGACGCCATTGAATGCTTCGAAATTGCCGCCCGCCTGCGCCCATCCGGCACAACTTACCAAAACCTCGGGTTAGCCTACCACGACAACGGTAACCACATTAAATCCATCGCCGCTTTTGAGAAATCCATCATGTTTGAGCCCACCTCGCAGCGTTATATCGGGCTCAGCAAATCCTACCGCAAGCTCAGCAACCTCCCGCAAGCTGTGGCCGCGCTCGAAAAAGCCGCCGAACTCGAGCCCACCAAGCGAGTTTTGCAGCTACTAGCCGACGCATACGACAGCGCGGGCCGCAAGTCGGTCATGCTCGACACCTACCGCCGCATTCATGCCCTCGACCCCGCAGACGTCGCTGTGGCCCGCAAAATCGGCATCCACCTGCCCGGCCGGCGCTCGTAGCGCTTGATCTACCCTTGCCAAACTGTTACTA
Organism: uncultured Candidatus Saccharimonadales bacterium; assembly: GCA_964530365.1. Taxonomy (GTDB): domain Bacteria; phylum Patescibacteriota; class Saccharimonadia; order UBA4664; family UBA4664; genus CAZGZY01. Next base: position 74 of record CAZGZY010000054.1, on the reverse strand, counting down.
TATCGGGGTTGAAAACGCTCGTTTTGAGCCAAATGGGAACTTGCCGGTGTGGCTCAATGGTAGAGCAACAGTTT
>CAZGZY010000053.1:0-7211 GCA_964530365.1 uncultured Candidatus Saccharimonadales bacterium | reverse complement strand
CGCTGCACACCAACTCGGCGGCGCAGTCCATCGACCGTATGATCGACGTGTTCCCGCCGCACCAGCAGCAGCAGATTCGCGTGCAGCTGGCCGGTATGCTCCAGGGCGTGGTGAGCCAGCGGCTGGTGCCGGGGATTGGCGGGGGTCGGGTGGTAGCCACGGAGATTCTGGTGGCTAATGGTGCGGTGCGCAACATCATTCGTGAGGGCAAGACGCACCAGCTTGATGCCGTCATTCAGACCGGCGCGGAGTTTGGCATGCAGAGCATGGACCGCACATTGGTGGCGCTCATCCAAGAGGGCAGAATTACTTACGACGAGGCCAAGAACTTTGCAATCGACCTGCAAGAGCTCGAAAGATTGATGAGGGGCTAAATGCTCACCTTTGTCTATACTGCCCACAAAACTGAAACCGGCGAACTGGTAAAAGCTGAGGTTCAGGCCGAGAATGAGCGGTCGGCCGCCAAGCTTTTGATGAGCCAAGGGCTGTTTCCGATTTCCATCGACAACAAGGCCGGTGGCGGGTTTTTGGCCAAATCGGGTCTGAGCAACCGGGTGGGCGCTAAAGACCGTGTAATCTTTACCCGCCAGCTCTCTACGCTCATTAACGCCGGTCTGCCCCTGACGCAATCGCTGCACACGGTGAGCGAGCAGATCGCTAACAAAACCCTGCACGAGGTGGTGGTGGCGGTGGTGAGCAATGTGGAATCGGGCACGAGCCTGAGCGTGTCATTCGCGCAGTTCCCCAAGGTGTTTAACGACATCTACATTAGCTTGGTGGCGGCCGGGGAGGCTTCGGGCTCGCTCGATAAAGCTTTGGAGCGCATTGCCAACCAGCAGGAGAAAGACGCGGCGATTTTGAGCAAGATCCGCGGGGCGCTCATTTACCCCGTGATCGTGCTGTTTGTGATTGCGGCGGTGCTGGTGTTCATGCTGACTACGGTGTTGCCGCAGGTGGGTGGGCTCTACACGGACTTGCACAAGCAACTGCCGATTTTGACGCGCATCTTGCTAGCTATTTCTAGCTTCATTATCCATTTTTGGTTCGTTGTGGTTATTGGGCTGGGCGCAGCGTATTTTGGGGGGCGCAGCTATGTACAGACGCCGCCGGGGCGGGCGCTGCTGGATCGGATGAAGCTGAACATGCCGTTGTTTGGCAAGATTTTCCGCAAAGTCTATATGGCGCGGTTTTCGCGAACGCTGGGGACCATGCTGCAGAGCGGCATCCCGATGCTCGAAGCCTTGCGCATCGTGAAAGACGCCATCGCCAATGTGCACGTGGAGGCGGTGCTAGAGAAGAGTATGCAGGGCGTGAAGGGTGGCAAGGCGCTGAGCTCGACGCTGGAGGGCCAACCGGAGTTTCTGACGCTCGTGCCGCAGATGATTAAGATTGGTGAGCAGTCCGGCGCGATTGACGGCATGCTCGACCGTGTGGCGACCTACTATGAGGGCGAGGTGGACGAAGAGGTGCGCAACATTTCCACGACGATCGAGCCGCTCTTGATGGTGGTGCTGGGCGTGACGGTGGGCGGCGTGATCGCGGCCATCTTGCTGCCGGTGTACTCGCTGGTGGGGAGTGGCGGGGTGGATAACCTGAAGTAGGGTTGCGCGCGGCTTGGTTAGTGTGCGGCTGGTCGAATGGGGCGCAAGTCTCATTGAAGGGCTGGCAATTTGACCCAATTGATCGGGTTTGAAGTGAGGAGGTGTTTTTGTATGGCTACAGATTGGAAGAAAGCCCGAGTTGACAGTCATAAAGCATAAGTGCAATACTGAGCCTAAGTTGTAATAATCCAACATTAACGAAAGGTGAATTTAGGTGAGGAATCTCCTTAAGAAAGACAAGGGTTTTACCCTTATTGAAATTGTTCTCGTCTTGGCCATCGCGGGTTTGTTGCTCGTGATTGTGTTTTTGGCCGTGTCTGGCGCTCAGAAGAGTCGTCGTGACACGCAGCGCAAGAATGACTTGAGCCGAATTGCGGCACAGGTTGAGAGCTATGCCTCGAACACAAATGGTACATATCCTACTGTTGGTGCTGGCCCTACTGGATTTACCACGCTTCTTAGTGCGGGTGGTACGTATGCACTTAGTAATGCGAACGACCCTCTTTCGGGTAATCCTTATACCTATGCTGGTTTGGTTGCTCCGGCGGGCGCGACGTCCGCGGGTGTTAGCTATACCGTTGGTGCCGGCACAACTTGCGATGGCGTAGCGAATGCTAGTGCACGAGTCTACACTGTTCGTATGCAGCTCGAACAAGGCGTTGCTTGCCGCGATAATAAGTAACTTTCGTTACTTTCGGCCGGAAAAGAGACCTTCGGGTCTCTTTTCGGTTATAATCTGCTTATGCTTCGTGGGACGCGGGGATTTACGATTGTGCAGTTTATTATTGCCATGACGATTGGCGGTCTCATTTTTGTGGGAATTTTTGTGGCGGTGGCGCAGCGGTCGTGGCGGGACGACCAGCGGCGAAAGGACTTGGGGGCGGTGGACGCAATGGTGGAGCGGTTGGCGGCCAACAGCTTGGGGAGGTATCCGGTGACGGCCGACGCCGACAAGCCGTCGAGCGCGCTACGGTCGCAGTTTGACGCGCTGCAGCTGCGCGATCCGAAGTCGAATAAATATTATGGCTTCGGGTCGGATTTTGGGCCGTGCGATACGTCGGCCGACGGGGCGCATTTGGGGACGGGATACATTAGCTACGCGCGGCCGGGCGATAACGCGCCGTTTAAACTTCGAGTGTGCTTAGAATGGGGAGAATATGACCTTGGCAATTAGTTACGCGATTGTGGCGGGGGTGTTTGGGTTGATGTTTGGGTCGGCCATTAACGCGCTGGTGTGGCGGCTGTACGTGGGCAAAAGCTGGGTGCGGGGGCGGTCGGAGTGCCCGGATTGCGGGCATGTGCTGGGGCCCAAGGATTTGGTGCCGGTGGCGAGCTGGCTGGCGCTGGGCGGAAAGTGCCGGTACTGCCGCAAACCGATTAAGGACCATCCGGTGGTGGAGCTGGTGACGGCGGCGGGGTTTGCGCTGAGTGCGTACGTGCTGGCGCCGGCAGGTGTGGCCGGCTGGGTGCAGCTGGGGCTGTGGTTGGTGATTTTGGTGCTCTTGATAATTTTAGCGACCTACGACGCGCGCTGGATGCTGTTGCCGGATAAGGTGATGATACCGCTGATTGCGGTGGCCATAGTGTACGCCGTGACGATGGGGCTGTTGACGCATTCGACCCGCGTGGTGCTGGGTGCGGGGGAGGCGGCCGTGGCGACTGGCGCGGCGTTTTACGCGCTGGTGGCCCTCACGAAGGGCCGGGCGATGGGCGGGGGAGACATCAAGCTGGTGTTTGCGATGGGGCTCTTGCTAGGCCTTCGGGGCACGGCGGTGGCGTTGCTCTTGGCCTTTAACGCGGCGGCGGCGGTGGCGGTTGTGATGATGGCGGTGCGGCGGCGCAAACTGCGCGACCAGATCCCGTTTGGGCCGTTTTTGGTGGGGGGCACGGTGGTGGCGTTTTTGTTTGGGCAGTCGCTGGTGGCGTGGTATTTGCGGCTGAATGGGCTTTAGGGGGTTTTGTGTGGGGGGTGCTCGGCGTGGGGTCGGGCGGGTGTGCGGTTTCCGTCTGAGCGAAGTATATCGGCTATCGGCATACTTTTGCGGCGCGTAAGTATATCGATAGGAGATATACTTTTCGGTGCGCGTGAGCCGGGGAGGGAGAGACTTCGGAGGTTCGCGGGCAGGGAGCCGGGCCCGCCCGCCCCGCGTATGGGAAATTTCCGCTGTGTTATATTGAAAGTACTTATGGCTACAAATTCTGTGGACCGCACATCGCACCAGGCTGGTTTTTCGTTAATTGAACTTATTTTGGTGATGGCGATTACGTCGTCGATGGTGATGATCGCGTTCGTGGGGCAGCGGAGTTTGCGCAGCCGGACGCAATTTGACGCGGCGGTCGACAAGATCGTGGCGACGGTGGCCGACGCGCACAATCAGTCGACGGCGGGCGTTAACACCATTGGCACGGGGGACGGCACGGTGGGGTGTGCCGGCGGCCCTCCGGGGCAGTACGTATTTGCCGGGGTAGCTTGGACGGCCGACAACTCTCTGCCGGGGAGCCCTATCAAGTATGACTTCTACGAGGCCAACCCAGGCGTGAAGGCCTGCGTGTTCGAAACGCAGGAGGTGACGTTGCCATCGAGCGTGCAGGTGGACGCGGGCAACCCGGTGCCGCTGCAGGGCACTCGGATTTTGTTTGTGCGCGGCAACACTGGCGGCCTGAGTGTCTGCCCCGTAGTGAACTTAACGACTGATGTGCGGCCGATGTTTCAGGCGGGGACGTGCGCTTCGGGGGCGGTAACGCTAACATTTTCCGATACCGACGGTCATGTTTCGCACGTGACCATCGACCCGAGTGGTCTGGCCAAGCGGCTGGACTGACGCCGTGGTATATTAATGGTACTTATGCTTAGGGCAACGATGGTGCAGTGGAGAAACAACCAGCGCGGTGACACCCTCATTGAGGTGACGTTCGCGTTGGCGATTTTGGGGTTTGTGCTGCTTAGCTCCACGGCAATCGCGGCGGCGGCTTTCCGGACCGGACAGACCGCGCGCGAACGGACGGCGGTGTCGACGGTGGCCCAGGAGCAAATGGAGGCTCTGCGCAGTTTCCGCGATAACCACACCTGGGCGGAGTTCCAGTCTGGGCTGCCGGGTAAGTATTTGGGGGTGAATAACGCGGCTACTGGGCTCTGCAGTTCCGGGCCGAGCCAGTGCTTCCACATGGTGCTAGGGCCGACTACGGCCGGGACCACCGAATGGACCCCCCAACCGGGGCAATTAACGCCCGCTAGCCCAGGTAGCACCCTGCAGGTACCAACCTCGAGCCTGGAATTGTCGAGCGCGACCCCGGCCGCGGACCAGGGGTGTGGTTACGATTTTCTGCTGACGTACCAGTTTTCGCCCTTGGGTGGCGGTACGACGGCGGTTAACCGGATCACGACGAGGCTGGCCAACTTGAAGTTCAACGGTGTCGGGACATGCCCATGAGCACCGGGGGGGCTAGGCCGTCGGAGGGCGGTTTTACGATGATCGAGCTGCTCGTGGCCATGGCAGTCTTTAGTTTTATGCTGCTCATTATTGTGGTCGGGTTTATTAATGTGGTGAAGCTGCACAACCAAGCTCTGGCGTCGAACATTGCCCAGGATAACGCCCGGACGGCCATGGCCGAGCTGGTACGGGGGGTGCGCGACTCCACCGGCGTGGTGGGGGCGCCGGGCGCGGGCCCGAACGGTACTCTTTGCCTGGCCGACGCTAGCGGAGTGCCCAAATACTATTACACTCGGCTGGTGGGTACGGTGCGGACACTGTTTCGGGGGGACAATTGTGGGGCGATCCCGGCGGCTAACGAGCAGGCCATCACTAATAGCTCGGTGAATGTAACGAACTTTGTGGCGACGGTGGATTCGCTGGGGCCGGCGATCGTGAAGCCGGAAGTGAAGCTGACGGTGACGGTGGGCAGCAGTAACGGAACTACCACGGCCGGGCCAATTCCCACGTGTAACAATAACAACGCCGACCGGCAATTTTGCGCGGTTGTAACTTTAACGTCTGGAGCCGTGCCGCGATGAGTTCTCCGCAACCAAACACCCAAGGTTTTGTGTCGCTGTTTACCTGTATTATGATTAGCCTCTTGCTGCTAGTGGTAACCATTAGCCTGATTTCGCTGGAGGCGCTGCAGTTGCGCAAGGCGGAGGACGCTGAACAAACATTGCGCGCGTATTACACGGCTGAGGCGGGGATTGAGGACGCGGTGAGCAAGGTGCTTAAGATGACGCCACCGTATGTGGACCAGGCCTGCGTGCCGAAGCCAAACTACGACGCCACCGGCGCGGCTGGCTGGACGTGCCAGCAGATTTCGTTCTCAGGGTCGCCGAAAGGGAAGTTAGATAAGGCGGATGAGGCCAAGACGGTGGATCCGGGCAGCACCACCCCGCATTACCAAAGCGTGGTGTTCGAGTGGAACCAATCGCCGGTTTCAGGGGGCGCGCCCTATACCGTGAACGGGCCGTTTGGAGGGGCCGGGTTCCCGACCCAGGCGGCCTACGGCGCGGCTTACGCGGCGCCGCCGCTGGAGCTGGCCATCGTGGAGTACCCCGACGGCGGGTTCGCGGCGGGCGACCCGGGGCTGAAGCTTCAAAACGCGGTAATTGTGCCGCGGGGGCTGGGGTCTACCGGGATCGTGAATTATGGGTCGCTGGTGAACCATGGCCCGTGGCAGGGAAAGTGCGGGGCGCTAGGGTGGGTTAACCCGATAGGCAATAGCGCGTACAACTGCTACGCGGCGGTTACCGGGCTGAATGCCGCGGGTAATACCGACTACTTGTTCCGGATTAGGTCGCGTTATTTGCCAACGGATTTTCGCATGACATTCTACACCGGAGCACCGGGCAGCACAGTGGTGAAGGTACCGGACGGGACAGCCACGATTGATGTAACAGCTAAAGCTGGGCAGACCTACCGGCGGGTGATCTCCAAGCTGCCGTTGAGCAATGGGGCCGCTGCCGGGCTTAACTACGTGATGTATTCCGATACGGATGTCTGCAAGAACTTCGAAGTGATTGATAATGTGGCCCAGCCGGGTTGCCCTTACTAGGTTTGGTTGGCTAGGGCAGTTAGGCGCCGTAGAGTCTCGATATGCCAGCCCAAAACTAGTTCTCCTCGGGAGGTGAGCTGATAGACGATTTTGGGTTTTCCGGGGTTTTTGACGCGAGTGTTTGGTTCGGTCCGGAGGATGAGGCTTGCGAGCTCTAGTCGTTTTAGCGCGGGGTAAAGGCCGCCGCGGCTCATGGGCGTTGTTTGTTGGGCGGCGGCGGCACAGATTTTGGCAATATTGTAGCCGCTGGCCGGGCTTGGGGTGAGTGCAATGAGAATGGCAATTTCTTTTAAGGTGAGTGAAATTCGTTCATCGTCGGTGAGGTGGATATACATGAGAGGCACTATATGTCGAATATCGACATATAACAATGCCACACCTATATGTCGAAAGTAGACATATAGACATTTTGGTACAGTTAATCGCCGTGGCAGGGGTTGAACCTGCTTGCGTTAGAAAGCCGCGCCAAATGAGCACGGGAGCTGAGTGGCAGGTGGAGGGCTAGTCGGCGAGCGGGGGCGTGGGTGGTTCGGCCGCGGATCTGGACTTGCTATGGAACTTCTCATGCACGGC
>CAZGZY010000052.1:0-7251 GCA_964530365.1 uncultured Candidatus Saccharimonadales bacterium | reverse complement strand
CGTATATACGGCCAGCGCTAATGTGAGTCCCAGGAGCCCCGCCTGAATCAACCCGCGCGGTTTTATTGCCAGCAGGACCAGTCCCACAACGGCGCCTGCAGTCAAAACGATCAGCGGCCAATTTGCTCCATACCCCTGGAAAAGCTTAAATACCACCAGGCCGGGATATACCAGTGTGTTGATGAGCTTCACTGGGATGGGGGTATGGGCAGCGACCGAAAAAGTATGGTAATAGCTTGAAGTCAAAAACATGAGTGTCTGGATAGAGACGGCAAAGGTTAGAATGCCGCCCAGCAAATACTCCTTATGCCGTATGGCCCGATACAGAATGAGCGGCAACAAAATCAGCGAAGGCTTAGTGAGGCAGACCGACATGGCGAATGCCGCGTAGGCGACCTGTGACATTTCCGTTTTGAATCTGACAGGATGGAGTGATACTAAAATAATCGGAATAAAACCCACATACCAGACATTAATAAAACTAAAAGAACTGATATGGGAGAAGGTCAGAAATACCATCATTGCTAACGCGCAGCGCAGCCAATCGTTTTTAACCAGGTTCCGGTTGTAAGGGTGGGCGATAAATCCGACGCAGCCAATCGCATATAGGACGACGATCCCGCGAAAGAAATAGTCGATATGGCCGATTGGCAGGCCGAACGCTACATACGAGAATGACAGCAACTTAGGTAAAAAGTTAAAGTAGCCGGCAATTCCCGTAAAGAAAAAACCCTGCCAGCTATTCGCTACGGCGCCGTGGACATATTCGTAAAATGCCTCAGCCCAGGTATCGCCCGAATGCACAAAATCAAACTGAAAAACTCCAAGATAAATTAGCAAGAAACCGCCGAGATATATATGTGGGTATCTTTTGAATGAACGCTGAAAAAGGCCCAGTACACGGCGCATTAATGGGTACATTCTGAGGGCAATCTGTTTCACCGATGTCTCCAGCCGTTCAAGCAAACATCCATATTGTACTTACGATACCATAGCAGACAGAATGAGGTATCATTATCTGTAGAAAAGCTCTCGAACTTTAATGAGCACTGATGGAGTCAAGGTTTATGAGTAGCGCGAGGGCCCAAGACGAATGATTCTTGCACGATCGTTCGGGACAATTGGAGAGCGTCTGGAAGGCCGGCGCAACAACTTTGACTTACTGCGTTTCGTGGCTGCTTCGTTCGTTATTGTTAGCCATACGCTCGCCCTCCTCGGGTTCAATATTCAGCCCTGGATCGGCAATATGACGATCGGCAATATGGGCGTAAATATTTTCTTTATCATCAGCGGGTTTCTCATTACTCGTAGCTGGGAGTCCCACCCTAGGACGAGCGCCTTTCTCGGCAAGCGCATCCTACGTATTGTTCCTGGACTGGTGGGGGTGACTATCTTCACGGCCTACGTGCTGGGGCCGATTTTCACCAAACTTCCACTAAAGCAGTATTTGCTGTCACCCGACACTCAAGCCTATCTGTTTAATTCGGCCATTTTCCCGATCCACTACACACTGCCGAACGTATTTTGGGATAATCTCGCCGGGGGAATCGTGAATGGATCAATCTGGACGCTCCCACTCGAATTCCTGGCATATCTTGGATTACTCATCGCCATCTATTTTGGTTTATTGCGAACCAAACTCGGTCTCCTCGCCCAGGCGGCCATAATCGTTGTCGTTAGTTCGGCGCTCATTATACTCATTCGCAACCCCGAAACGCTCCTGTTTGGCATAAAAATACTTTGGCTTATCAAGTATGGCGCGTTCTTTATGATGGGTGCGGTTTACTATATTCATCGTGACCGCATCGTGCTTTCAGATTGGCGCGCCCTAGCCGTAACGGCCATTCTTGTGGCTTCCACATTTATGTTCGGCCAATTCCTGGTTATGCTTATTCTTCTCCCGTACCTCATTTTCTATCTTGCCTTCCTGCCCAACCGTCACACGGAGAATTTCGGCAAATATGGAGATTTTTCTTATGGCATGTATATTTACGCCTGGCCGGTCCAGCAATCAATTGTGGCTTTGTCTGGGCAGAAAATCGGACTGCTTCATATGATTCTTATTGAATTTCCGGCCATCATTGGACTCGCGGCAATCTCATGGCATCTGATCGAGAAACCGGCACTGAAGATGAAGAGAGTGTTCAATAAAGAGCGCTATCCGGTAATTGCTCGGCCCACGCCACTGCCCTTGTTACCGCGGCTTAAGCGCTCCGTAGTTAATTTCAAAGACAGCGTCCTCGGCTTCGGGAACTTCCCCAATCGATAGGGCTCCCTCTGCATAGACCCCGGGTTTTCCCAGCCGAATAGCTAGAGGTGTTCGCGGTGGCCCTTGCGGCATAAGCGTGAAGCAAAACGTTTTCCCTGCGCTGTTGGTAATCGGGGGAAAGGTAAGCAGGCTGAATGAATTATCGCCAATTCTTATAAGGGGCACATCGACCGATCTGACGACGGTTTTACAATCAGCCTTGTAGATCTTTAAGCTATACGGAGTCTTAAGATGTGGCGCCCCAAAAGTCGCCAGGAAGGGGCGTACCCCATTGAGATTGTCTTGCTTAGCAAGGAAGGTCTGCCGGAAGGTGTTGGCAGTGAGAAGCGGCAGATGGTGGTTGGCGTCTGGGATGAGGCCTAGATCCTCTGTCGTCGGCTGATAGCGCGTAAGATCCGAGCAGATCTTGCTGCGAGGAAGCCGAATCTGCCACGTACTTACCGGGACCGGATAGATTTGAATTGATACCATATCGCCGGGCCGGGCACAGGCTGCGATGGCGTTGTCCGAAAATACGCCGACTCCCGCCTCCATAAAGTTGTTCCTGCCCCAGGTGCCGGCGTCCTGCCAAAAGGCCACGAAGACAACTGCTATCGCGAGCGGCAAGGCTATGTCGGCCGGCTTGGGCAGCCGCCCGCCTATCTCGTTCAGCGCCAAAAACATCACAAATAGCAGGATCAAACTCTGGACGTAAAAGAATTGGTCGGGCCCGCCTGTCTTGTAGCCCAAGAAGTGCTCACCAATGCCGGTACGGTTGAGGGCGAACACCGTGGTCGCCATGAGCGCCGTAAAGAGCCCGAAAAGATATACGGGTCGCCGCTGCCGGCCGCCGAATAGAAATAAGCCGGCCAACAATCCACCCAGCCCAACGACGGCCAGGATGTCATTCAGGTGGCGATATATCGGATATATCAAACCGTAAAGAAATGTCCGGCCGACAAAAATCTCCACGCCCCGGCTTGCTCTAAACGGTGTATCCAGATATCCAGGTAGCGGGGGAATGCCATGTATCGCCACCACCAGCAGCTGTGGTATCAAGAGTGCTCCCAATCCGGCAAGACTCAGAAAGTCTGGACGCATCAGTATGCGTTTCCACGCTAGCCGGTTGTTGATAAGCAGTCGTATATAGGGGATGAGTAGGAAGGGTACAAGGAGATACGTAGTCACATTGGTATACGCGCATATGAGCAGCGAAAGATCAATGGCAACGATTCGCCAGAGGGCGCGATCCGGATTGGCATTGCGAGTAATAACCAGCAAAAATGCCACATAGGTAAAGAGCCACTTGAGGTTCCCGATAGTTCCCAGCACTGCGTAGTCGCTCGTCATAAGAGGGACGAGACAGCTGACAATAATGAGCGCTGCAATGTACTGTGGCCGAAAATATCGCCGCAGCAAGAGTGTCGGCAGAGTTACGCAGAAGCCGATAAATAAATATGAGGCCACCGCAAATGCCTGTGGCAGGGCAATAAGTGAGCCCCCCATGAGGCGGTTGCCAATCATGGCGGCTTCGCAAATTAGGTACAAGCCCCAGATATAATAGCCATTAAATGTGGTGAGGTCCGCCGACAAAAAACCCTTATTGATGATATTCGCGGCGTAATCACGCCCATCCTCCCCATAAAAATTGGGCAGATCAAAATTATTAGGAAATCTGAGATAAAAAATGTAAGCACAAGCCAGTACGCATAGAAAATAGGCTACAGCAAACATAATCTTGGGATGGCCGGTCGGCCAACGTCGTACCCGATGCCAAGCGGTGCTCGCCCTATCAAAATTGCCACCCATATTCTGCTCCGTATCACCTCAAACTCTACCATGCAAAGTCTGGCCGCGACAAAACCAAGCGCAAAGAGCGGTATCGAGTTTGACACACCCAAACAAAACCCGTAAGCTACTCCAAGCTCTATCTGGAAAGGAGGCTTAGCAAGGCCTCTCCCAACGAGAGTACCTTTCTATCCATCTCCTATCAAAGGAGGCATGGTGGAACCCTCCGCCATGATTGCCCGCCCGCCTGCGGCCGGCAAAGTCCGTGCGATCATCGCCATCCTGGCAATGCTCGCAGCCACCCTCGTGTCCATCTTCGTCGGCGTCTCGCCGGCCGCAGCCGCCACCGGTGCCATTCCGGCGCCCTTCACCACCGGTCAAACCTGGAACATCTGTCAGGGCTACGACTACGGCACCCATACGGGTACATCGGAGTATGGCCTCGACCTGACCGGTGCTGGGTGCGACAACTCGGCCGCCGGCAGGTCGGTCATCGCGCCGATCAGCGGCACGCTGGCCTACCCCTACCAAGCCAGTGTCGGCAACCTGTGTATCAACATCGCGGGAGGCAGAAGCTACACGCTGACCCATATCGTCAGCACCGTCACCGGCTCAGTCACGGCCGGCCAGGTTGTGGGAACGGTTGGGCCCGCCCAGGGCAACTCGAGCCTTCCGGTATACAACTACGGTCTGGCTCACCTCCACTTCCAGATCTGGTCGTCCACCGGCTGCTACAACAGCAACGTCATCCCCTTCGACGCCGCCCACAGCGCTCGCATCTGCGGAGCGCCAGATCTCACCGCCAGTGGGACTGCCGGCAGTCAAGGAACGTGGAGTGGAACCAACTTCACCGGGGCTGCATGCGGCACATCGTCGCCGAATGTTGGCGACTACGACAACAGTGGTACGACGGACGTGTCGGTCTTCCGCCCCAGCGACGGCGGTTGGCACATCCGCAATGTCGGCGACTTCACCTACGGCCAATCCGGCGACATCCCTGTCCCGGGCGACTACGACGGCAACGGAACCATCGAAGGCGCCGTGTACCGACCGGGCAATCCGGCGTACTGGTACATCCGCGGCGGCACCAGCGTGGCCTTCGGCAATCCCGGCGACGTTCCGGTGCCGGCCAAGTGGAACGGCGACGCAACACTCGACCCCGCCGTCTTCCGCCCCAGCGACGGAAGCTGGCACATTCGCAACATCGATAACTTCACCTACGGCCAGTCCGGCGACATCCCGGTTCCGGGCGACTACGACGGCAACGGCACCATCGAAGCGGCGGTCTTCCGTCCGAGTACTGGCTACTGGTACGTCCGCGGCGGCACAGCTGTCCAGTACGGCCAGGCCGGCGACATTCCGATGCCCGGCGACTGGAACGGCGACGCGACACTCGACATCGCCGTTTTCCGTCCCAGTACCGGTGACTGGCACATCCGCGGCATCGGCGACTTCACTTACGGCCAGTCCGGCGACGTGCCGCTCGTCGGCGACTTCGACGGCAATGGCGCGAAGGAGGCCGCCGTGTACCGCCCCAGCAACAACTACTGGTACGTCCGCGGCGGCACTGCCGTCCAATACGGGCAATCGGGCGACATCCCGGCGCCGTATGTACTCAACTCGGCCTTGCTCGTTCAACTGGGCCTGCTGTAGGAGCAGCGGGCCGCTCACGGCCCATCCGCCAGCTGTCCGCACAATTCGCAATCAAGCGCCACCTCTAGGGCGCTGACCTCAGCCCCTAGCGGGAAGGCCCCCGGCCTCGCTGCCGGGGGCCTTCTTCGTTCTACCTGAACGCCACCCCTAAACCCGACCACTTCACACCCCTATTTGCGGCCCACCAGCAGAAAAGGTTAAAATTAAACCATCATTGTGAGGACAGATACAGATGCAGGTGATCAAGGTCATGTTCTTCGACCTCGACGGAACATTATGCAGTACCGACGAAGCCAATTTCGGAGCCTATGCCAAGGCTCTGGCCGATGAGGGTTTCGAATTCCGCCGCGAAGACTTCCCCAAAACCAATGGCCTCAGCTCAACTGAGTTCCTCCCGATCGTTGCGTCCGGCATCACCCCGGACGCCGTCCAGCGCGTAAACCAGCTCAAGGCCAAATATTACCCCGATTTTATGCATATGGTGAAGCCCAACGACGAGCTCATAAGCTTCATCCGCGTCATGCGCGGGCACAACACCATGGTGCTCGTCACCACCGCCAAGCGCGCCAACGGCCTGCACGTCCTAAAGGCCGTCGGCCTGCTCGACGCCTTCGACTACATGGTCTTTGGCGACGAAGTCGAGCACATGAAGCCTCATCCCGAAGCCTACCTCAAAGCCCTCGCCGTCTCCGGCACCAGCCCCGAAGACGGCATTGCCTTTGAGGACTCAGACGCCGGCGTCCGGGCGGCCAATGCCGCCGGCCTGCGCGTCATAAAAGTACTAGATAATCATGCGGTTTAGGTTCAAACGTTTCCTCATAGCCCTCCTTTTCCTATCGGCTCTCGTGTACGGCTTTTACCTCATCCGCGTCAACGAGCGAATCGCCAGCGTCTACGACGCTTTCGGCAATGGCAAATTTTGGGCCGCCGCCTCCCTTTGTTTCTTCCTGCTGCTGCTCGGCCACGTTCTCCGCGCCTACAAATTCAAACGCCTCCTCCAGCCCGTAAAAGACTCGGGCGTCCGGACCCAACTCCAATCCCTCCTCATCGGCTACCTCTTCAACACCCTCTTGCCCCTACGTCTGGGAGAAATTATTCGCGCCTTTGTCCTAGGCCGCTCGATCAAGGTGAGCACAAGCCTAATGTTTGCCCTCATCGTCCTGGAGCGAGCCTTCGACGGCATTATTTTGGGTGTGCTCGGCTTCGTTCTGGCCGCCGTTCCTGGCCTTCTCCCCACTGGCGCCCGCGAAACCGTAGCCGCCTTCAGCGGATTGCTATTTGTCATCGGCTGTCTCTTGATCTCCGTCCTTGCCCTCTTATACCATCAAAATCTCCACGTCCTAAAATGGTGGCACCGGGCCACCGGCGTGTTTAATACCGGCCTACAAAATAGCCTTCGCTTCAAACTGTGGTCGGTCATCTATGGCCTGCAAAAGTTACTAAATCGTAAAGCCTTGCTCCCTTACGCCGCTTGGTCGGTAGCCATGTGGGCCATCTACCTCGGAGCCATGACCGTGCTGGCAAGTTTCTTTTTCTACAGCCCCGTCCTTACCAACTTCGTC
>CAZGZY010000051.1:0-7362 GCA_964530365.1 uncultured Candidatus Saccharimonadales bacterium | reverse complement strand
ATTTGATGGTGGCCGCGGAGGTGGCCGGCGACGATGAACTTTGGGCCGCGGCGGTCGGGGTGGGGCTAACGGACGCGACCGGCTTATTCTGGGAACGGACCGCGAGCAGCGTCCCGAAGACAACGAGTACCAGGACCACGAGCCCAACGATTAACCCTAGACTTTTTGACATGATGCAATCTCCAATTTAGCGTTATGTAGATGTTAGCACGGGCATTATAATAACGGCATGGGCAATATTGGTTGGGCTAAATGGCTGTTGCGGGTGGGTCTAGCCGCCGTATTTTTGTATGCCGCTGTGGGTGCGCTACTGCAGCCGGATAACTGGATTGGCTACCTGCCGCTATGATTGCGCCATATTTTGCCGGCGCCGTTATTGCTCGATGGGTTTTCGCTGTTCCAACTGGCGCTGGCGGCTTGGCTGTTGTCTGGCCGGTGGTCGCGCTATGCTGGGGTTGCTACGGCCGTGACGGTGACGGCCATCATGGCGCTTAACCCCGGGGTGCTCGACATAACCTTCCGCGACGTCACGATTATTTTTGCGGCCGCGGCTTTGGCGGCGTTGGGTTAGGGGCCGAGTCTTGGGTTGACGGCTCGCGCAACCGCCAATGAGCCCTGGAAGAACCACTGAATTCTAGATGGGTTAATATGCTAGCCAGCGCCTGGCTGGCCCGCGAGCTTACTTGGTCGTCCCATTTGGCGGGGATGCTAGCGTTGCTACGGCCATCCCGGATCGCCTCGAGGCACTTAGGAATGTCGAAGCCGGCGTACACGTTTGTCCCTTCAAGGATTGTCTCGGGCCGCGCCGACTCGACCCCCACTGTGACGGTTGGTACTCCCGCCATAGTGGCCTCTTCCGAGCCGCCGGCAGAATCCATTACAAAACAACGGGCCGACTCAATGAGCTTCCCGAAATCGTGGTACGCCAATGGCTGGCTATATATGAACGAAGGGATATGCAAAAGCTCTGGGGCAACTTTTTGCAAGCGCTGCTGCGTTTGCGGGTGCAAAACCCACACAACCTGCTCAAGCCGGCTAAGGGCGCCGATAAAATCCCGCAGCCACGGAACATTGCTCATAGTCACGGGCTTATGGATTGTTAGCAGGATGTAACCGCCAGCCTTCACTCCAACCTGCTCGAGAACAGTGCTCTGCTGTCGACGGGCCGCCTCGAGAAGGAATGTCTCGGTAAGAGTATTACCGATGAAATAAATCCGCTGCGCCGGTATACCTTCTCTGCGGAGATTTAATCCTGCGCGCTTCGACGGCGTAAGGTGGTATTGGGTGGCCGCGGTTATTAATTTCCGGTTAATTTCCTCCGGCTCGAACACGCCGGACCGCAAGCCGGCCTCAATGTGTACCACCGGCAGGTCGTTGCGGGCCGCCACAACCGCGGCGGCGACGGTGGAGTTGACATCCCCGAACACCAAGACCAGATGGGGCTGGTGCTTTATGAGCAAGTTGTCGACATTTACCATGAGCTTAGCGATGGCGTCGGCGTCGCTACTGCTGCTAACCGGACTGCTACTGGACAGCTGCAAATCTAGGGCTGACGTGAGCGCCGAGCTCATAGCCGGGTCGCTATGCTGGCCGGTGTGGGCAATTTCGAGCTGCACGGCCATATCGCGGAGCGGCGGCAGCTTGAAAGCCCTCTGAATTGTGGCTACCTTGGGCATATTGGGCCGCGCACCGACAATCGCCAACACTTTTATCATGTGGGCATCATACTCCCAGCGGCTGGGACCGTCATAGGGTGCGCGGCAAAAGGCGGCCGGTGAGGGCCGCCTTTGAGTCGGTTGATGTTGGGTTTTTGAGCCCCGAGCGCTACTGCACGTCGGAGGCAGGGGGCGTGCCGGAGGGGACGCCAGCCGGCGGAGTGTCGTCGCCCATCATGCCCATGCCCATACCGCGGCCGCCGCGCAGGTGGCCAGGACCGGCGGCCATGAGCCACTTGGCGTTGATGTTGTTTTGCGCCGCCCAGGTCTTAGCCTCGGCCATGACGGTTTTCATGGCCGCGTGCCGGTCGGCGGGGGCGCCGCCTTGGGCCGCGGCCAGTTCGGCGGCCAGCTTGTTGTGCTCGGCCAAAATCGCGTCCTTTTGGGCGGCCGTGAGCTGGCCGTCGGTGACCGCTTGGCTCAGGCGCGCCTCGTAGTTGGCCTCGTGTTGCTGTTGCATGTCGGCCCGGTTTTGGTCGAACACGGCCTGCACCTTGGACTTGTCGAGGTGGAAGGTGTCGGCCAGTTTTTGGATGAGCGAGGCTCGCGGGTCACCTGGTGTGCCGCTGGCGGCGGACACTTGGCTTACGCCATACACACCGGCCCCGAGGATGGCCACTGCGGCCATCGGGATTAGTATTCGTTTGGAAATCATTGGCTGGTATTCCCCTGTTTAATCATTCGCGGACAAACCCATATTCGCACGCCTAGCTGATAGAAGGCTTAGGGTTTGACGGCGCCTTCAAGCAGCCAAATACGCGCGGCATCCAGGCTGGAGAAATAATGCACATTGCCCCGGCCAATGGCCCGGAGCATCAGATTGGTGCCAAATCGCATGGCCGGGCTGCCGTCCCCTACCATGGCGGCGCGGTCGAAGTTGAGGGCTTTGGCGATGCGCGCCACCTCGGCCCGGGCGCCTGAGGTGGTGGCGCCCATTTTCTTGAGGTTATCGAGCACCAGCACCGGCCGGCCCTGCGCCCGCAACTGCTCCACGAAATACCCCAGCTTCTCCCCCATTTCCCGCACCGTATCTGCGGTTTGGTCGCCCACCACCCAGATCTGCAAGAGCCCGTCGGTGTCGAGATAAACCTTGTTGACCATTAGAGAACGATGAGTTGCTCGCGCGCCCGGCCAATTCCAATGAAACTCAGCTTGGCTCCGGGGAGATTGGCCATGAGGGCACGGTTGTAGTCTTTGAGATTTTGGGGCAGCCTGTCGGCAGTTGTGACCTGCTCTAATTCGACCGAGGTCCAGCCACCGAAGTCTTGGTAGGTGGCGGCGCACTCAGAAAGCCGGCGATTCTCGGTTTGGAAGTCAACGGTTTCCCCTTGGACGTTCTTGTACGAATCGGCGAGCTTGAGGCTCCCGAGGTCGGCCAGGGTATCGACTTTGGTGATGGCGATGTCGGTGAAGCCGTTAATTCGGTGCGCGTAACGGGCGGCCACGCCGTCGAAGTAGCCGATGCGGCGCGGACGGCCGGTGGTGGCGCCGTATTCCTGGCCACGCTCGCGGATAGTGTCGGCCAGCTCGTTGTGCAGCTCGGTGGGCATGCCGCCGGCGCCGACGCGGGTTTGGTAGGCCTTGAAGATGCCGACGACCTTGGTGAGGGCGAGCGGCGGCATCCCGGCGCCCACCAGCAGCCCGCCGACGGTGGAGTTGGAGGCGGTGACCATAGGATAGGTGCCGTGGTCGAGGTCGAGCAAGGTGCCGTGGGCGCCCTCGAGCACGAACCGGCTGCCGGCCTGCAGGTGCTTTTCGACCAGCGGTTCGGTGTCGCGAATGAAATGGCCGAGAACCTTGGACGCCTCATGCACGAAATCTTCGTAGTAGCCGATCTCCAGGACCTCATCCTTAACACCCAGGCGCCGGCGCTTGGCTTCCAGGATGCCCGCAAGCTCACTCAGCAAGCGGTCGGGTTCGAGCAGCAGGCGCGCTTGGAGCCCGACGCGCTCGGCCTTGTCCATGTAGGTCGGTCCGATGCCGCGCTTGGTGGTTTCAATTTTGCGCGTACCTCTCGCCTCTTCCTGGTGGCGGTCGATGAACAGATGGTAGTCGAAAGCCAGGTGCGATTTGGGGCTGATGACGAGATTGTCGAACGCCACGCCTCGTGGCGTGAGCTCGCTGATTTCCTTCATGAGCGACTTGGGGTTGAGGGCTACGCCGGCGCCAATAATATTGACGGTTTTGGGGTTGAAGATACCTGCCGGGACCAGGTGGAGGGCAAATTTGCCCTGATTGTTGATAACAGTATGGCCGGCATTGTCGCCACCTTGGGAGCGGATAACGACATCGGCTTCAGACGCGAGGTAATCTACGATCTTACCCTTGCCCTCGTCACCCCATTGGCCGCCAATAACGGCTGTAACTTCTGCGTGCTTCACGGACGCATTATACCAGGTACAAGCGCTGCGTGCAGTGTATTATTGTAGCCTTAAATGTTGTATCCTAACCCTAAATAGGACCTGATTAGTGGTTAAACGGGCCGCTTCGAACGAAATTACCCTGCTCTACAACGCTCTTATGCCGGCCCTAGCTAAAGCGTCGATTGGGGACTTTAGCGGCGAGATTGAGGCGGATTCCGCCAATTCCCGGCGCGCCAACGAGATCCTGATGGGGGTGGAGATGCTGCTCGAAGTGATCCGCGAGAAAGCTAGCGAACTGGAGGCGGCCAAGGCCAAGCCGGCAAAACCGACCGGCCACGGCATCGGGCTGCTCGATGAAGTTTTGGGCAAAACTGCCGGCGAGTAGGCTGCTTGGTTGATGCGGGCGGAGTGTTCACGCGGGTGCTGGCGGGCGAATGCCGGGTCGGTGGGGCGGCTCTTTGTGGGCCACACGCACCGATGGGGAATGACCTGGAACGCCGTATTCAATTAGTGTGTTGCGCCACTTAAGCGGCGCTTCTGTCTGGCGTTAATTAACGAGATTTATGGGCGTCCCTGATAAGCATGACTCAAGGTTCTCCCAGAGCTCTTCCCCGAGCCGAATGGATGTTTCTTCCGTGTTGTACCCCATGTGCGGTGTGGCTATTACGTTGGGCATGTTTGCCAGGTCGACAATCGCCTGGGCGGGTTTACCAGATAGAGGTTCGCCGTCGAATACATCTAGCGCTGCCCCAGCAAACGCCCGGTTTCTGAGGGCTTCGACCATGGCGATTTGATCTATCGTGGCCCCGCGCCCGACGTTAATAACCACCGCGTCCGGCCTGAGCAGAGCAAGCCGCTCACGGTTTAGCAAATGCTTGGTAGAGCCATTTGCCGGCAAGCATAAGCACACGACATCCGAACCTCTAAGTAAGTTGTCGATGTCGTCAGACGAGGACCGGGAATTGACATATCTGACGGTCATCCCAAGACCGTGGGCCATGGAGCCTACGAGTTTCCCGATCCGCCCATAACCAACAAGCCCGATGGTCCGGCCATGGATCTCGGTACCGCGAAAGCTCCGATGGTCCCAGTTTCCTTCACGCAGACTGATACTCGCGTCAACGAGCTGGCGTTTTAGGGCGAAAAGCAAGCCGATAGCGTGCTCGGCCACCGCCATTGAGTTGTGGGTTGGGCTATTGAGCACCTTGACCCCCTTGCTAGCAGCATATTTGTAGTCAACCCATTCGTACCCTACGGCCGGCACTAAAATGTATTTGAGCTTTTCGGCGGCATCAATAACCGACTTAGGCATATCGATATAATTGGCGGTAATGATTTCGGCATCCGCGATCCGCTTAACGACCTCGGCTTCGCTTGATGGCAGGTCGTCGTAGAGGACCACGCCGGCCCCTTTAAATTTTTGTTTGGCCGCGTCCGGGATATCGATTCGATCGGGGAAAACAATGTTCATGCGGCCCATTATAACCAAAAAACGCCCGAATTGGGCGCATTTTGGGCTGAGGCTGGCGCTACTGCGCGGACTTACTGTTCTTGAGCGCCTTCTTGGCTTTTTTATCGACGGTCTTGGGTTTTTTGTCGGCTTTTTTGCCTTTGATTTTCTCACCCATGGTTATGCCTGCTTTCTTGGAATTATTGACCCTAATATACCATGTTTATTAGGGCGTATACTGGGGCGGGCTAGAGGAGCCTTTTTGGGGGGGTGAGCCAATGGCCCAGATAAGGCTGCGACAGATAGGCGCTTTTTGCGTATACTAAGGGTGTTATCAGGGGCTGGAGTTTGTCGTTAACCCACAAAATAGAGGTTAGTGATCGCGCAGAGGGTGGCCGCACGCGCCAGTTGCAAGAAAGTCTCAGAGGCAGTTTTGGGGCAGCGGCGGTGGCTGTTTTATGGCAGCGTGAAGCCTATACCATCACCAAGGCCCTCACCGCTAAGCAATTGGCGGATGTGGCTGCTGTGCTCACCAACCCGGTGACCCAAGCCGTTGAGCTGTTTTCGGGCAAGCGGCTGGGCCGGCCGTCGGGGGGGTTTGATTGGTCGGTGGAGATTGGGTTTTTGCCTGGCGTCACCGACAACGTGGGGCAAACGGCCCGGCAGGCTGTTGAGGACTTGCTGGGGGCCGAGTTTGCGCCCGGTGAGGGTGTGCACACCTCGCGCCTTATTTTTATTCGGGGGAGGCTCCAGCGAGCGCAGGTAGAGAAGGTGGCCGCGATGCTCGCTAACCCGCTCATTGCGCGCACCCACATTTTTAGCGCCGAGGACTGGGACGCGGGCCGGGCCCAAGAGATTATCGTGCCGGTAGTGAAGCTGCGCGAACAGGCGGCGGTGACGCGGGTGGATCTGAACGTGGCCGAGGCGGAGCTTCGGGAGATCGGGCAAAAGGGCGTAATGGACCCGGACGGAACGCGGCGCGGGCCGTTGGCGCTGAACTTGCCCTCGATGAAGGCGATTGCCGCGCATTTCGCCGGTCTCGGGCGCCAGCCGACCGATATGGAGCTGGAGTCGATCGCGCAAACCTGGTCGGAGCACTGCAAGCACACCATTTTTGCCGACCCGCTAGACGAGATTGAGGATGGTATCTACAAGACCTATATCAAGGCTGCCACCCGTAAGGTGCGGGCAGATAAGGGCGCGGCCGACCGGTGCGTGTCGGTGTTTACCGACAACTCCGGGGCAATCCGGTTCGACGACGATTATCTGGTGACACACAAGGTGGAGACGCACAATTCGCCGTCGGCGCTGGACCCGTTTGGGGGGTCTATTACCGGCATTGTGGGCGTCAACCGCGACACGATGGGCTTTGGGATAGGGGCCAAGCCGGTGCTTAATATGTATGGCTTTTGCGTGGGCGACCCGGCCGATACGGCCACGCTCTACCGTGACGCGGCGCTCACCTCCCCTGCCCTGTTGCCGCGCCAGATCTTGGACGGCATCGTGGCCGGGGTGAACTCGGGCGGGAACCAATCGGGCATCCCGACGCCGCAGGGGTTCGTAAACTTTAATCCGCGCTACAAGGGCAAACCGCTGGTGTTCGTGGGGACGGTGGGGCTGATCCCGACGAACGTGAACGGGCGGCCATCGCACGAGAAGCAGGCGCGGCCGGGCGACCTGATTGTGATGGCCGGCGGCCGGGTGGGGGCCGACGGCATCCACGGCGCCACGTTTTCGTCCGAAGGCCTGAGCGAGGCGAGCCCGGCTACGGCGGTACAGATTGGCGACCCGATAACGCAGAAGAAAATGAGCGATGCATCGTGAAAGAGGCGCG
>CAZGZY010000050.1:0-7388 GCA_964530365.1 uncultured Candidatus Saccharimonadales bacterium | reverse complement strand
GCTTCGACTTTGGTGGCGATGTCGCGGGCCATCTTGATGGCCTGCAGGTCGTCGACGCGCTCGGGCTCGACGATGATGCGGATCTCGCGGCCGGCCGAGATGGCGTAGCTCTTGGAGACGCCGGGGAAGGCGTTGGCCAGGTTTTCGAGCTCGGTCATGCGCTTGGCGTAGTTTTCCAGCGTGTCGCCGCGCGCACCAGGGCGGCCGGCGGAAAGGGCGTCACACACGCGGACGATGATGGCCTCGGGAGTGGTGGCTTCGACGTCATCATGGTGGGCCTCGATGGCGTGCACGATGGCCGGTTCCATGCCGTACTTTTGCGCGAGCTCGGCGCCAATGTGGTGGTGGCCGCCCTCAATCTCGTGCGTGACCGCTTTGCCGACGTCGTGGAGCAGCGTGGCGGTTTTGGCGATGCGCACGTCGGCGCCGATGTCTTTGGCGATCATGCCGGCTAGGTTGGCCATTTCGGTGGAGTGTTTGAGCACGTTTTGCGAGAAGCTGGTGCGGAACTTGAGCTGGCCGAGGAGCTTCACCAGCTCGGTGGGGACGCCCACAACGCCGGTTTCTTTGAGGGCCTTTTCGCCGGCCTCTTTGACCATGCGGTCGATCTCGGATTTGGCCTTTTCCACCACTTCTTCGATGCGGGCGGGGTGGATGCGGCCATCAGACAGGAGTTTTTCGAGAGCCACGCGGGCCACCTGCCGGCGCATGGGGTCGAAGCTGGAGAGGACGATTGCGCCTGGAGTTTCGTCGATAATGACGTCGACGCCGGTCGCGCGCTCGAGAGCCTGGATGTTGCGGCCTTCCTTGCCGATGACGCGGCCCTTGAGCTCGTCGGATGGCAGCGGCACGGTGGTGATGGTCCGCTCGGCGGTTTGGTCGGAGGCCATACGCTCCATGGAGGAAACGATGATGAGGCGGGCGCGGTCGTCGGCTTCTTCTTTGGCTTCGTTTTGGAGCTTCTCAATGAGCTTCACAAGATCGCCCTTGATGTCGCGCTCCGTCATTTTAATGAGCTTGTCTTTGGCATCTTCTTTGCTGAGGCCCGCAATTTTCTCGAGGTTCTCCTGCTGCTTGACGCGGATGGCGCGCAGGTCTTCTTTGAGCGCGTCGAGGTCGGTTTCGTGCTTGCGGAGCTTTTCCTGGCGACGATCTAGGTCCTCAAGTTTTTGGTCGAGGCTGGCTTGGCGCGCGAGCAGTTGTTGCTCGGTTTGCTGGAGGACACCGCGGCGCTCTTTTTCCTCGCGCTTAGCGGCTTCAGCCAACGTTAAGGCCTCACTCTTGGCTTCGAGAGTGAGGCTTTTGGCGTCAGCCCGGGCCTGTTCAATGATTTTGCCGGCCTGGTCGGTGGCCGATTTAGCCCGGCGTTTGGTCATAACGACGTTATAAGAGAAGCCTGCGGCCCCCCCAACAAGGAGCGCGCCAACGAGTGAAAGAAACATATATTTGGCCTCATAATGAGCCCGCCGAACAGGTACAGATGTGAGGGAATGTACAGAATGCTCGGAAAGGGCCGGTGTCAGAAGTAGTAAGGGAACGTTCTAATTAAACGTGAGAAAGCCGCTCTGGTCAAGATTTGGACTTGGTGATGTGAGCTTCGGAGCCGTAGTGCGGGAGAGCCGGCTGGCCGGATTTGGCTGCCTGGAGCCGCTTCTTGCCCTGGGCGACCCAGTCGTCGCCGCGGGCGCCCACGACCGGGATGCCAAGGCTGTCGGCCAGGGCATTGGCGACGGTGTGGCCGATTCGAAGCGAGGTGAACGAACCGGGCCCGCTAAAGATGACGATGCCGGAGAGGTCCTCTAGGGCGGTGGCGTGTTGGGCGCAAAAGTCCGCCAGGCGGCCAAGGAGCTGCTCCGAGAGCGCGCGACCGCTACCCCACTCAACGCTAGCAATTGGGTCGGAGGCAGTGACTGTGGCAAATAGCCAGATTCGGGTGGTGGCGGATTCAGTTTGGAGAGCGAGAATCATGCGGAGAGTCCTTTTAAGAGCCTTTGCGATACTGGGCCACCGGCAGTAAAGCGGAGGTCCCGGCCGGTGTCGGCGGTGGCACTAAACTCGATACGTAGGCGATCTTCGGGGAGCTGCGACTCCACGACCCCGGCCCACTCAATGACCGTGATGACGTGAGGGTCGGCGAGGTCTTCGGCTAGTTCATCTCCGACGACTCCGCTCGTGCCGAGCCGGTAGAGGTCATAATGGTGCAACTCAAGCCCGCTACTCAATTGGTAGATGCGGCCAAGAGTGAATGTGGGGCTGGTGACTTCGCCCTCATACCCCAGGCCCCGCGCCAAGCCTTGAACGAAGGTTGTCTTGCCGCCCCCGAGGTCGCTCGTTAGTTCGACCACTTCCCCACCGCTGAGCAATTTTGCCAAGCGCTTTGCCGCTGCCTGGGTGGCCGCGGAGTCGGAAGTAGAGATTACGTACGTCATATCTGAACTCATAAACAATATAGGCAATGGTAAGACCAGCCAGAGCAAAGAGCAACCAGTGGCCGCCGGAAGTGGTCGCGGCGGCCACTAACGGCGATGGGGCCGACGTGCCGGTGGCCGCGGCTTTGGTGGCCTTGGCTTTGGTGGTGCTAGCGGCTTTGGCTTTGGCGCCGGTGGTGGTTTTGGACGAGGCCTTGGCGGCTGAGGCAGCGGGTGTGACCGCCGGGGCCGTTAGGACGTTCGCGCTGCCGGGGGTTGGGCTGGTGGTCCAGCTCCAGGTTTCATCGGACCGCGCCCAAGCGCTGCCGGTGGGGGCTTTGGGGTAGGTAATGGTGGCTCCGAGCTGGACGCCGGCCGGGTCGAAGAGCGCTACCGAGCTGCCGTCGTTGGCCAAGGTGATCTTGGTGGTGGCGGATTTGAGGGCCACATAGCCGGCCGGCGGGACCACTACACTGGCCAGTGTGTGCTTGGTGGAAAGGCTGGCGCCGGTTTTTACCACGTAGCCGGCAAGGTCGACCGGCGCGGAATTCGGGTTGTAGACCTCCATGAACTCGTCGGCGGCGTCGGTGAGCGGCGAGGCGGGGTCGGGGAACAGCTCGTTTAGCTCAACCGCGGCGTAGATTCCGCCGGCGACAGGCGCTGTAGCCCCACCTGCGCTGCCTTGGCCCGGAGCGGCGCTCGGGGCCGGAGCCGTGAGCGTGAGCTGGTTGGCGGCACCGGGCGTTGGGGTGGTGGTCCAGGCCCACGTGCCGCCGGATGATTTCATCCACCCGAAGCCGGATTTGCTGTTGGCATCGGGCCAAGTGGTGGCGTCGAGGGCAACCGCACCCGCACCCTGCAGGGTAACCGCGCCGCCACTGTTGCTCAGCGCCCAGGTGGCGGTAGCGTCGGACGCGGCAACAGTTGCGTAACCGCCGGGGGCCACGGTGAGGTCCGGTAGGTTGTAGTGTTTGGGGGCGGTTGTGCCAATAAGGATACCGAAATCTTTAAGGTTTACGGAAGCCCCGCTGGCATTGTGGAATTCGATGTATTCGTCGTGTTCGTCGGTGAGCGGCGGAGCGGGGTTGATGAGCAGCTCGGATAACTCCAGCCCGCCGGAGTCAGCCATAGCCGGGGCCGCCCCGAAGATTAACCCCAAACTTTGGCTTAACAAGGCACAAGTGAATGCAACTACCCGCAGGCGCATGGTGAGAGCTCCGATTAATTCTTCGCCAACCCCCACGAATTGCTAAGAACATATACCGAACGAATCCTGAGAGCAAGCATGAGCAAAATTATTAACCGCGGGCGAGCAAATCGAGGGCGAGCGCGGCACTCCACGAGAACTCCACGGCGCCGAGACCCTCGCCCGTGTGAGCATGGTAATACTCGCGAAAACCTGAGCGGCCAACGAGGTCCAACGTGGCGCGGCGGAGCTGCGCAGCCTCACGCGTGAACCCGTAGCGCTCGAGCCCGAGAATAGCAAACCAGTTGGTGCTGACCCACACCGGGCCGCGCCAAAACCGTTGCGGCTCGAAATGCGGGCTGGTAGCGGGCACGGTGGGGAGCCGGTGCGCCGTGGTATAGCCGCCGCCGGGTGCGAGCAACCGGCGCAGGTGTTCGGCACGGGCGGGGCTGGCGGTACCGGCAAACAGCGGCATGAAGGTGGCGATGGTGGGCTCGACGATGAGTTGGCCGGTGCGGTAGTCGCGGGTGTAATATTGAGCGCTCGGCGCATCCCACAGCTCCTCTAGCGCCTGGCGGGTGGGGGCAAAACGCGCGCGCAACTCGCGGGGCACGGATTGGCCGACGCTCTCGGCAAGGCGCTCGAGCGATTCGTTGGCGGCGGCCAAAATGCTGTTAAAAACCAGGTCCTGGAGCACCACGCTTGAGTGCTGGATAATTTGGCGACTGTCGTAGCGGTAATGCCGGAGGATGCGGGCGAGAGACAGCATATGCTGGAGGTCGCGCGGGGCGGCCCGCTCGTCTGGGTTGACCACGCGGTATTCGCGCAGCCAACGCCAATACCAAGGGACCGCCGGTAGGTGCGCCATGGCCTCGGTCCAGTGCGGTGTGTCGTCTAGGCCAGACTCCCAGGAATGGAGGCAGACGGCCAGGCCGGTATTTTTGGGATCGCGCTCGCGGTAGATCCAATCGTGGAACCTGATGATGGAAGGCAGCATATCTTGGGTGAACAATTGACGCTCGGAAACGGGTAGCTTGTGGGCGACTTTTTCCACCGCTATCGCGAGCATGGGGGGCTGGGTGATGCCGGAGGTTCTGGCGCTGGAGGGCGCGAGCGCGCGGGTCCCCCACAGGAGCGGCTCCAGGAAGTAGCGGGGGGCCGAGTTGTAGACCATGTGCGGCATCATGCCGTTTTGCCATTGACCGCGGCGGAGGTTACGGAGCTCCACGGCGGCGCGCTCGGGGTTGGTGTGGGAGAGGCCGATGGCAATGAAGCAGGAGTCCCAAAACCACTGGTGTGGGTAGAGCGCGGGAGCTGGGCGCGTCCAGCCGCCGAGGTCGTTGCCGGCGAGAACGGCGGTAGCGCGGGTTTTGAGCGTTTCGGCGTTAATGGCGGCGTGGTCCTGCTTGTGGTTATAAGCGTACCTTATTTTGGTTTTAATGGGGAATTACCGGGTCGAGGTGGCGGTTCACGGGAGGGGGTTTTACCCGGGTATATAGGCGGGGAGTAACTATGGAAAAAATTGTTAATATTTGCTTTTATTGAATTATTAGGCTTTGACTAAGCCATTATTCAACCCCGATGTGAAACATTGGCAAATTTTGCCATAGTTGGTGCGCACGAGGAGAGGCGGTGGGAGCGAGGGGTTGGGGTAGGTATTGGAGCATCCACCGGGCCATAAACGTCGGAAACCCCCGGCGACTGCGTCGCCGGGGGTCGTCCCCGAAGTGGGTTGGGCGGCCTAGACCGCGGCCCCCACGGACTCGAGGTCGGCCGCGTTGGCCGGGGCCGTGGTGGCGGCCCGGCGTGCCAGGCGGGCCTTGCGGTCCTCGGCCTTGATGGCGGCGCGGGCGGCCTCGAGGTCGAGCGGCTGGCCGTCGACCTGGTGAACGACCGCGTAGTCGGCCACCCGCAGCAACCACGGGTTCTCGATTGGGAGACCCTGCTCGATCATCTCGCGCAGGGTCGGGCCGTCCTTCTCGCCCTTGCCTTTGCGGGCGCGGGCGGTGGTGGCAGTCGACGCCGCGGTGGCGCCGTTGATGCTGGCCATGCATCCTCCAGGGGAGTTCCCGATTGGAGTGCCGGGGACACTTCGCTGGTTAGAGCGATTTGTGTATGTTAACACTCATAGCGATGTTTGTCAATAGCAGCGCACAGCATTGCGCTTGTGCTACAATTAATGCACCTATGCGCATATCTGACGGTGAGCTCAAGAAGCTGTTGCTCGATTCGGGGCTGGTAAAAGAAGATGCCCTAAATGAGGCTATGCCCAAAGAGGGCGCGGCTGAACCGCTCCAGTCGGTGGTACTAAAAAAGAAGCTCATTAGCGAAAAAGACTTAGTTAAACTGTACGCGAAGAGCGTTGACGTGCCCTTCATTGAGCTTAGCGACGTTAAGATCCCGCGGGAGATTTTGCTCAAGATCCCGGAGCGGATTGCGCGCAAGTACCAGGTGGTGCTGTTTGGCGCCGAGGAGGACCAACTCCAGCTAGCCATGGCCGACCCGGAAGACTTCCAGGCGGCGGACTTCATTACTAAGCAAGTGGGCGGCAAGCTCAAAACCTACATCGCCACGAGCCAGGATATTTTAGGGGCCATCGACCAGTACAAGGGCAACATCTCGAGCGAGATCACCAAGGCCATTAAAGACAGCAGCGCTGACACCGCAGCCGAGGAGAAGGTTAGCGCCAAGGACCTGGCCGAAGACGCGCCGATTGCCAAGACGGTGAACGTGATTTTGGAATACGCCATCAAGAGCCGGGCCTCCGACATCCACATTGAGCCGCGCGAGAGCATTGTGCAGGTGCGCTACCGGGTGGACGGCGTGCTGCGCGAGACGATGACTTTGCCAAAGCCGATTTTGGCGGCAGTGATTTCGCGTATCAAGATCTTGGCCAACCTCAAGATTGACGAGCACCGGGTGCCGCAGGACGGGCGGTTTAAGTTTTCGATGGGCTCGAAAACGGTGGCTCTGCGGGTGTCGACGCTGCCGATTATGGACGGCGAGAAGGTCGTGATGCGCATCTTGGACGAGTCGGCGCGGGCGCTCACGCTGGAAGAGCTCGGGTTCAACGGCCACGCGCTGGAGACGATTGTGCGGGGGTTGCACAAACCGCACGGCATGACGCTGGTGACAGGGCCGACGGGCTCGGGCAAATCGACCACCTTGTATTCGGTGCTTTCCATGATGAACACGCCGGGAGTGAATATTTCGACGGTGGAAGACCCGGTGGAATACCGCGTCACAGGCGTGAACCAGACCCAGGTGAACCCGAAGGCCGGCATGACGTTCGCGAGCGGTCTGCGGGCGCTCTTGCGGCAAGACCCCAACATCATCATGGTCGGGGAGATCCGCGATGGCGAGACGGCCGACCTGGCGGTGCAGGCGGCGCTCACCGGCCACGTGGTGCTCTCCACGCTCCACACCAGCAACGCCGCCACTACGCTCCCCCGGTTGCTTGACATGGGCATTGAGCCGTTTTTGATTGCCTCAACCGTGAATACCGTGATTGGCCAGCGCCTGGTGCGCCGGTTGTGCCAGACATGCCGATTGCCGTACGTGCCGGAGGGCGTGGAGCTTACCAACATTAAGCGCGATTTCCAGTTGGACGCGGCCATGAAGCGGTTTAACGAGCTCAAGGGTGTGCCGGAAGCGCCGGCTGCGGCGGCAGTGCCGAGCGCGGTTCCGGCCGCGGCGCCGACGCCGCCTCCCCCGCCACCCGAGGCCATCGTTGCCAGCGAGCACAAAAAAGGGCGGGTGATTAACCCCGATCACGACATCGACACCACCAAGAG
>CAZGZY010000049.1:0-7426 GCA_964530365.1 uncultured Candidatus Saccharimonadales bacterium | reverse complement strand
CCGACGGCATCCACGGCGCCACGTTTTCGTCCGAAGGCCTGAGCGAGGCGAGCCAGGCTACGGCGGTACAGATTGGCGACCCGATAAAGAAGAAGAAAATGAGCGATGCCATCGTGAAAGAGGCGCGCGACCTGGATTTATACTCGAGCATCACCGATAACGGCGCCGGGGGTCTGAGCTGCAGTGTGGCCGAGATGGCGCAGGAGGCCGGCGGATTTCGGGTGGAGCTGGAGAAGGTGCCGGTGAAATACCCGAACCTGGCGCCGTGGCAAATTTGGATTTCGGAGTCGCAGGAGCGCATGACGCTGGCGGTGCCGCCGGATAAGTGGCCGGCGCTATCGGCGCTGATGCGGCGCCGGGGTGTGGAGGCCACGGTGATCGGCGAGTTTACGGCCGGCAGTCGGGCCGTGGCGACCTATGGTGGTGCGACCGTGCTGGATTTGGACATGGATTTCTTGCACAACGGGCTGCCGCCATCCCGACGGACATCGATGTACGTGGCGGCGGATGTGGCGCCGGCCCAACTCCCGACCCAATTTGACGGCACTAAAACGTTGCTGGCGATGCTTGCGCGGCTGAATTTGGGCGGCTTTGAGTACATTTCGCGCCAATACGACCACGAGGTGCAATCCAGCTCGGTGCTCAAGCCGCTGGTGGGCCGGGGCCGGGTGAACGGCGAGGCGTCGGTGAGCCGGCCGGTGCTATCGAGCCGCCGCGGGGTGGCGCTGTCGCAGGGCCTGTACCCGACCTACAGCGAGCTCGACCCGTATGCGATGGCGGCGGCCGGCATCGACACGGCCATCCGCAACCTGGTGGCGGTGGGTGCCGACCCCGACACCATCGCGCTGCTCGACAATTTTTGCTGGTGCGACTCCAATAACCCGGAGCGGCTGGGGCAGCTCAAAGAGGCAGCCCGGGCCTGCTACGACTATGCCGTGGCGTATGGCACGCCGTTTATCTCGGGTAAGGACAGCATGTTTAATGATTTTCGCGGGTTTAATTCAGGCGGTGAGCCGGTGGCGATCTCGATCCCGCCGACGCTGCTGATCTCGTCGATCGGGCTGGTGCGGGATGCGGCGCGCACCGTGTCGCTCGATGTCAAGGCAGCTGGAGATGTGGTGTACGTGCTGGGCGAGACGCGGGGCGAGCTGGGCGGCTCGGAGTACCTGGCGCACCTGGGCCAGGAGGCGGCCGGCCGCGTGCCCCAGGTGAACGCGGCCGTCAACCGCCGGGTGTACGCGAGCCTTGCGCGCGCGATTGCCGCGGGGCTGGTGGCATCGAGCATCAGCGTGACGCGCGGCGGGCTGGGGCTGGCGCTGGCCAAAACTGCCATCGCCGGGCAATTCGGCCTAGACGTGAGCCTGGCCGGGCTGGCCGGCGGTGCCCCGGACGACGCGACGGCGCTGTTTTCGGAATCGCAGGGGCGCGTGGTGGTGACGGTGGCTCCGCGCAATTGCGCCGCATTTGAGGAGCAGTTCGCGGGCCAAGCCCTAACGCGGCTGGGCATCGTATCGCAAACACCGCAACTGGCCATAAGAGGGCTGGCCGAGACCGCACTGGTGGACACGTCGGTTGCTGCGGCAACCGAGGCCTACCGCCGCGCTCTGGGAGGCTTTTAGATGGCACATCCCCGAGTAATCGTGCTTTCCGGTTATGGCCTTAACTGCGAGGAAGAGACCAAATTTGCCTTTGAACGGGCGGGCGCGGCGGCCGAGATTGTGCACATTAACGACCTGATCGCCATTCCCGAGCGCCTCAGTAATTACCAGATTATGGCTTTGCCGGGCGGTTTTTCGTTTGGTGACGACACCGGAGCCGGCAACGCTTACGCCAACCGGCTAAAGCACCACCTGGAGCCGCAGATCCGCGAGTTTGTGGCCGGCGACAAGCTGGTGGTGGGCGTATGTAACGGCTTCCAAATTATCTCAAACCTGGGTTTGGTGCCGGCCATAGACCGCAATTACGGCCGGCGAACGATTGCGCTCACCAGCAACGACAGCGCCCGTTACCTCGACCGCTGGGTGGACCTCCGCGTGGAGAACGATTCGCCCTGGACGGCCGGAATCGCCCGGTTGTCGCTGCCGATTGCTCACGGCGAGGGTAAATTATTCACCGATCCGGCTGTGCTAAAGCAGCTAAACGACAAAAACCTGATCGCTCTGCGCTACGTGCGCGGCGAGATGAGCAACTACCAAGATCTGCCCGCCAACCCGAACGGCTCCGTGGAGGATATTGCCGGGATCACGGATGAAACGGGCCGCATCCTAGGCCTCATGCCCCACCCTGAGCGCGCCATATTCTTCACTCAAGCGCCGAACTGGCCGGTGACCGCCGAGCAACTGCGGCGCGACGGCCGGCCTTTGCCCGAAGACGGCCCGGGCCTGCAGATATTCCGTAACGCGGTGCGGTATTTTGGGTAACATGAAAGCTCAAAAAATATCCCGCGCGCCGGTCGGGGCAAGTTTAGTAGTGTTCTCGTCGGTCTTCTATGCCAGTTACGGCGTTTGGACAACGCTCATGGGCAACTTCTTCGGCAGCTTTACGGCCAGCGCCCTGCGCTGCGGGTTGGTGCTGGGAGGGCTATTTATTATTGCCATCGCGCGGCGAGAGCTTCAGCCAATTAACTGGCGGCGCGACCGTAAATGGCTTGCGACCATGGTGGTCTCATCGGTTTTCGTGTCCGCGCCGCTGTATTACGCCATCCTGACTGCCGGTGTCGGCATCAGCCTGGCGATCGCCTATATCGGGATCGTGATTGGCATGTTTATCTTCGGGCGGCTGTTTGAGGGAGAGCGATTCACTAAGGATAAGCTCGTAGCCACAATGCTGGGTATATTCGGCTTGGCGCTCGTCTTCTCACCGAGCCTCAAACTAGGCGGCTGGTTTGCGCTGGTGGCGGCTTTGGTGGCTGGACTGGCTACCGCCGCCAACATGGCCACGACCAAAAAAGTGCCCTACAACGGGTCGCAATCGGCCATTTTAGTGTGGGGCTCGGGCGTAATTGCCAATGTGCCGATGGTCTTTTTGCTGGGTGAACCGCGGCCGGCTATCGGCTGGCACATCCAATGGGTGTACCTGCTGTTGTTCGTGGCCGCCTCACTGGTGGCTTCGTGGACGTTTATTCAGGGCCTCAAACTGATCGAGGCGGGGGCGGCCGGAATTTTAGGTTTGCTAGAGGTGGTGTTTGGAGTGCTTTTTGGCGTTATTTTCTTCCACGAACGGCCGAGCCTAGTAGTTTTGCTGGGTATTACGAGCATTATCGCGGCCGCAGCCATACCGTATTTGCAGCACTACAATTCCCAAAAAGGCACGCTGGATTAGATCGTGATTTAGGGTGCGTTTTGTTAGAATGGCAGATATGCATATGGCTCCTCCTGAAGCGCTAGTTGAGAAGCTTAAGTCACTATCCAAGCCGGCGCTCGTTGCTAACGGAGCGTTTGACCGGTGAGCGAAGCTACACTGGCCGCGCTGGGGATAATCTCTGGGCTCCTTAACCTGGTAGCTTCCATACCTTATTTTATTGATATTTTTCGCGGCAACACGAAGCCCGAACGAGCCACCTGGTGGATGTGGTTCTCCCTATCTTTAGTCGGCCTATTCGGGCAAGCCGCGGGTGGCGCGCGATGGTCGTTGGTGTTAGCGTTATCCAGCACGGCCGTAGGCGGGGCAACTGCCGTATTGTCTATCAAGTATGGTTACGGCCGATTCCATCGCCGCGACGCGGCCGCACTTTTGATAACCGCTGTCGGCATAGTCTTATCCTTTCTTTATGCAAGCCCGCTTATTGCTGTGGCAACTGTGGTTATCATCGACGGAATCGCTGGCAGCCTCACGCTCTACAAAACCTGGTATGCCCCATTCACGGAGAACTTGATGGGATGGAGCATCTCGACGATTGGCGTTGCGTGTGGCTTGTTGGCGGTTGGCAACTACCAGCCGGTTATATTCCTGTCGCCGTTATCGAATGTTGCGATTAATGTCTTAATGGTAGCAATCATCGTGCTTAGGCGTACGGTGGTAAAAAAGCAGCCGGTTGACGTTTGAGAGCCATTAATTATGGTGGAGCGCGCGGTGGCGGTGCGAGCTAAAGAACATTTTTGCGAGCGACTTAAGGGCGGGTTAGGGAGCGATTTAAATCGGTGGGACGGCCCTATGCTACTATTGAGGCAATGATACCGGATACCTCTAGCTACCAATCACCCTTAAGTTTTCGCTATGGGTCGCCGGAAATGCGGCGGCTTTTTAGCGAAGAGCACAAGTACCGGCTGTGGCGGCAGATTTGGGTGGCGCTGGCGGCGGCGGAGCATGCGGCGGGGCTGGTGAGCGCCGAAGAACTGGCGGATTTGCGCCGGGCTCAGGGCGATATTGATATTGCGCGGATTTACGAGATTGAGCTGGGCGGGGAGGCGCCGACCAAGCACGACGTGGTGGCGGCGATCCGCGAGTTTGCCGAAAAAGCGGCGGTGGGCGGCGGCAAGATTCACCTGGGTGCCACGAGCATGGACGTCAACGACAACGCGAATGCCCTGCGGATTGTTGCCGCCATGGAGCTAACGGAGCAACGGGTGAAGGCGGTTTTGCGGGAGCTGGCGGGCAAAATTGTGGCCGAAGCCGATGCACCCTGCCTGGGCTACACGCACTTGCAGCCGGCCGAGCCGACGACAATTGGCTACCGGCTGGCGTTTTACGCGCAGGATTTGCTCAGCGATTTGCGGGGGCTGCGGGCAGCGCGGGCGCAGTTTGTGGGCAAGGGCATGAAAGGCGCGGTGGGTACACGGGCGAGCTACGCGGCGGCGCTGGAGGGCTCGGGCATGAGCGCAGCCCAGCTCGACGAGGCCGTCATGGCCGAGCTGGGCGTAAAAGGCGCGCTCATTACCACGCAAATTGTGTCGCAAAAGCAGGAGTACCAGGTGCTGACGGTGCTGGCCGGGGTGGGCGCGAGCTTGGCGAAGTTCGCGGGCGACTTGCGCTTGCTGCAATCCCCCGGCTTTGGCGAATGGTCGGAGCCGTTTGGCAAGGGGCAGGTGGGGTCGTCGGCGATGCCGTTTAAGAAGAATCCGCTGGATTCGGAGAAAATTTGCTCGCTGGCACGGTTACTCGCGGCGCTGCCAGGGGTGGCGTTGGAGAATGCCAGTTTGAGCTACCTGGAGCGCACGTTGGATGATTCGGCCAATCGCCGCCTCGTGCTGCCCGAGGCGTTTTTGCTGGTTGATGAGCTATTACTTACGGCCACTAAGATTATTTCCGGGATGGTACTCAATCGACCGCGGATCGCGCGGAATTTGGAAACGTACGCGCCGTTCTCGGCAACGGGGGCCATTATTATCGCGGCCGTAAAACAAGGCGCTGACCGGCAGGACATGCATGAACTGTTGCGCGAGATCGCCATGAAGGCCTGGGCAGACATTAGCCAGGGCGGGAGCGGTGAGATGGGCCAACTGTTGCGCGAGAACCAGGAGTTGGCGAAATACGTGACGCCCGCCGAGATGGACCGGCTGCTCGATGGTGGGAGCCAAGTGGGCGACGCCCCGACCCGGGCTCGGGAGCTAGCAGCTCTGGTTAAGACGGCCTTAAAGGGATGAAGCACCGCCTCGGCATTGTGGGTGGCGGGCAACTGGGGCGCATGATGGCATTTGAGGCCAAGCGGCTCGGTTTTCACGTTACGGTCATCGACCCCACGCCGGATTCCCCCGCCGGGCAGGTCGCCGACCGGCAAATTGTGGCCGCCTACAACGATGAGGCGGCCATTCGTGAGCTAGGCGGGAGCGTGGACTTTTTAACTTTTGAGATTGAGCTGGCGAATGCGATGATCTTGGACGAGCTGACGGCGGCCGGTGTGGCCGTGAACCCATCGGCGCGCACGCTGGGGATTATTAAAGATAAATTGGCGCAAAAACGGTTCTTGAGCGAGCGCGGCTTGCCGGTGGGCGTGTTTGACGAGGTGAGTAGCCGGGACGACATTGTGGCGGCGGCGGAGCGGTTTGGCTACCCCCTGCTGCTCAAGGCCCGGTTTGACGCCTACGACGGCCGCGGCAACGTGGTGGTGCGGGAGCCCGAGGATATTGATGCCGCCATGGAGCGACTAGGCGGCCGGAAGCTCTACGTGGAGCAGTGGGTGCCGTTCGTATGCGAGATGGCCGTGGTGTGCGCCCGCCAAACCGACGGCACGGTGGCGACCTACCCGGTAGTGGAGACAATTCACCAGAACAATATTTGCCACATTGTGATAGCGCCGGCCCGGATTCCGGCCGAGGCGGCGGCGCGGGCGCAGGAAGTGGCCGGCCAGGTGATGGAGCAGCTGGAAGGTGCCGGGGTGTTCGCCATTGAGATGTTTTTGACGGGCGCGGGCGAGGTGTTCATTAATGAGATCGCGCCCCGGGTGCACAATAGCGGCCACCTGACGGTGGAGGCCTCGCTGACGAGCCAATTTGAGCAGCACATCCGGGCCGTCACTGGGCTGCCGCTTGGCCCCACCGACCAACGGGTGCAGGCCGCCGTGATGATCAACATTCTCGGCGAGCGATCGGGCCCAGCGCGTGTGGATGGGCTGCCTGAGGCACTGGCTGTGCCGGGCGTGGCAGTGCACATTTACGGCAAGCAAGAAACGCGGCCGGAGCGTAAAATGGGGCATATAACGGCAGTGGGAAACACGGTGGATGAGGCTTTGACTAAGGCCAAAACGGCTCGCGCACGGATAACCATTTAAGGGAGTTACGCAATGGCAGGCTCAAAACCGCTGGTGGGCATTATTATGGGATCGGACTCGGATCTGCCGGTGATGGCCGAGGCCGCCAAGGCCCTCGAAGAGTTTGAGGTGCCGTACGAGATCACGGTGGTGTCGGCGCACCGCACGCCCGAGCGCATGATGAGCTACGCGCGCGAGGCAGCCGGACGAGGCTTGCGCGTAATTGTGGCCGGAGCTGGTGGCGCGGCGCATTTGCCGGGCATGACGGCGGCTGTCACCAGCCTACCGGTGATTGGCGTGCCGGTGCGGGGCAAAAGCCTTGAGGGCCTCGACTCGCTGCTGTCGATCGTGCAGATGCCGGGCGGCATCCCGGTGGCGACGGTGGCGATCAACGGCGCGCGCAATGCCGGGCTGCTGGCGGTGCGGATTCTGGGCGCCAGCGACACGGCCCTGCGGGCCCGGGTGGAGGCGGCGGCGGAGCGACTGCGGGCCGAGGTGGAGGCCAAGGCCAAACGCCTCGAAACGCAAGGATATAGCAATTATTTGAATGGCAAGGAGCAAGCATGAGTAGCACAATCGAAGTGTTTGAGGCCCAGGTGAAGCAAATTATTGGCGACTATGAAGCCTTCGTGGCGGACCTGCTGGAGCGCCTGAAGGCGGCGGATATCGACATCGACGGTCACCTGTTCACTCACCTGCTCTACCGCACCGCCACCACCGCCGAGTACGAGCGCTTGCGCG
>CAZGZY010000048.1:2198-7523 GCA_964530365.1 uncultured Candidatus Saccharimonadales bacterium | reverse complement strand
CTTTACATCTATCAAAGTGTCAGCGGGATATATGTCGCTCAATGGTGTGCCAATCGCAACATCGCTTGACAACCCAAGGATTCCGTTGTGGTCTTTACCCAAATTGAGTTCGTATTCGCTACAAAGCATTCCCTCACTCACCTCGCCTCTCAATTTGGCCTTTTCTATCCGGTCCCCAGCTGGCAGAACGGCTCCAATCTGGGCCAAAGCCACTTTTAGACCCTCGCGGACATTCGGAGCGCCGCACACAATGCTCAAGTCGCTCTCGCCCGTCGTCACCTCCACGATATGCAGCTTATCAGCGTTCGGATGCTGAGTAACTTTTTTAATGAGTGCGGCTACGATCTTTTTATCAATTTCGGTTGACGAAATAATTTGTTCAACTTCAATGCCAGCCCGCTCCAAGGCGTCGACCACATTACGGTCGCTTAACATTGTGCGACGTAGCAGACTTTTAACCCAAGACGATGAAACCCTCATCCTTCCAGCCTTTCCGCCAACCCAAATTTTCGCAAATTAAACAGGGAGGCCGCCCACTGCTCTTCTCCGATGGCCATTAATCTCTGCACTCGCCCATCAACTATTTGTGCCATTAGAACTGCTCCAAGAACTTAAATGACGGTCGCCAAAATTCCCGCACGTCATCCACACCATATTTAATCGCCGCGATCCGCTCCGGGCCAAAGCCAAACGCAAAGCCGCTGTACACCGTCGGATCAATCCCAACATTTCTTAACACCTGCGGGTGCACCATCCCGGCGCCACCCAGCTCGAGCCAGCCGGTACCGCTACACAAATGACACCCAATGCCATTGAGCACACCGGTCCCACCACAAATGACACATGTTGCATCCATTTCAACACTTGGCTCGGTGTAGGGGAAATAGTTCGAGCGTAACCGAATCTGGGTATCATCGCCCAACACCCCCTTCATCATCGCCTCAAGCGTCCCTTTGAGGTCGCCCAGGCTAATCCCCTCGTCCACCACCAAGCCCTCGAGCTGGTGAAAGATCCACGAATGGCGCGAATCCTCATCCTCGTTCCGGTACACCTTTCCTGGAGCGATAATTCGAATCGGCAGCTTATCTTTATGCAGCTCCATATGGCGAATCTGGACCGCCGAGGTGTGGGTTCGTGGCAAATGCGCCTCCTCCAGATAAAACGTGTCCTGCATATCCCGCGCCGGGTGGTCCTTGCCCACCAAAAGCGCCTCAAAATTGTACCACTCCGTCTCAACCTCCGGCCCCTCCGCCACCTGGTACCCCATCTGCCAGAACACATCCACCAGCTCATCGAGTACCATACTCACAGGGTGCCGATGCCCTACCCCCGGGACAATCCCTGGCGCGGTCACATCAAAGGGCGTCGCCAAGGCATTTGCAAGCTCAGCCGAGCGCAAAACCCCCTCGCGTTCAACCAGGGCCGCCTCAACCGCCAACCTGAGCTCATTGGCCGACTGTCCCGCCGCCGCCCGCTCCCCTGCCGGCAATGCTCCGACGGCCTTAAGCTGTTCCGTCACGAGCCCCTTGCGCCCCAAATAGGCCACGCGCAAAGCCTGAGCCGCTTCGAGGGTACCTGCCTCCCCAATTGATTGTAGTAATTCTTGACGCGTCATGGCCAACGAAACCTCACATACACTTCAACGATAACCAAAAGTAATGCGAGTAGTATAGCATCAAGTATACCTACCTGACGCAACGAACTCAAAGACATCAAGCCGGCCGCCCACCCCCCTATCAAGAGTCCCTGTCTCCAAGAGTACCTCAAGCGGGCCGCCCCAGTCGTGTGGAGATGCAAAAACGTCTTCGTAGTGTACAGCACCAGCGCAAGTATCGAGCTCAAAGACAAGAATAATACCACGAACCAAATCGTCACCCCGATTGGGCCAATCGCCACGGGGTTAGTGAAAAATAGGCTCAGCAGCAAAGCCACCGCTGAAGCCAACGACCAAATAACTAATACGCTCAGCCATCCCAGCACACTCACACAAACTTCTCACGCTTAATCTTCTACCATTATCGCACCTCTCCTCTAGTATGGGCAACCGAGACACAAAAAAACCGCTCGTGCTATGAGCGCCTCACGGCGGTCGGGTCACGAGCGGAGAATAAGTGCAGAGTTTACGGGC
This sequence comes from uncultured Candidatus Saccharimonadales bacterium, assembly GCA_964530365.1. Classification (GTDB taxonomy): domain Bacteria; phylum Patescibacteriota; class Saccharimonadia; order UBA4664; family UBA4664; genus CAZGZY01. The sequence goes on along the minus strand of CAZGZY010000048.1, from coordinate 5,395 downwards.
CGAATAATCTGAAGCATCGAAAAGTGTGTAATTGACGCCAGTCGGCCCGTAAGGTATCCCTACCCACAGTCCGCATGGAGTTTTATTCACCTTTCGGTTAATAATGTTCTTTTTGCGTGTTTGTTTTTGAGTAAGAATACTTAGGTTTTGGACTAGTTCGAAAATGTTTGGTTTCTTTTTTCGAACAGTGTCCGATTACTTCCCTCCGCCCATATAGGGTGGATGGAAGCATTCGGCAACAACCAGTGGTTGCAACCGCGTGCTTCCATCCTCCGCCAAGAACGTGGTAACTCGTCGTGCCATCCTGGATTGGACCCAGGAATTGAGTTTTCGCTGCCGACAGTAGGGTGAACCCAGGTTAGAAATAAGGGGGATACCTCTAACCGGGATCTACCCTACCGTCTCGTGGTGCGGGAGAAGCTTGAGAACTGAGCTTTCAACGAACTGTATATAACTTAGCACAAGAGGTTTGGATTGTCAATACTCTTGTGTTTAATGATGACATTATGCATGAAAACACCTACCCAGAAGCAAAAAATACCATCACATCCCCTATCACTCCGATTGTCCAAAACGACCTTTGTTGAAATATTAACAACGTTTATGCACAAAGATTTCATCATTTTCTGAAGCCTTTTACTAACCCGTAGAACGTTCATATCAATGCGTCAAGTATCCAGGCGCCAAATTGCCACAAAAAAGAATCGCTCTAGCACTAAGCTAAAGCGATTCTTTACGGGAAAGGGGCCTAAAGGAGGCCTAAAAGTTCCTTCATCTGGGCTAGTTTCGCGTTGGCCAGCTCAGAAGCCCGCCACCAGCCATGCTCCAAGGCCTTTTCGATCCTCTCATTGCCTTCTTTCATCAATTGCTCGTGTGTATGGCGCAGAGGCCTAAGCGCACGTGTCACCACCTCAGCCAGATCCTGCTTAAACTCGCCGTACCCTCGCCCGGCGTACTTTTGCTCAAGCTCTTCGATCGACTTGCCTTCCAAAATCGACATGATCACCAAAAGGTTTGTCAGTGCGGGCTTATCCGGCCCCGAAGCCACCTGGCTACCAGAATCCGTTACTGCCCGCAAAATCTTCTTTTCAATTGCTTTCTCGTCGTCACCAAGCAATATGTTGCCAGAATCATCTTGGTCGCTCTTACTCATCTTCTTAGTGGGGTCCTGCAGATTCATAATGCGGGCCCCCTCAGCCTGGACGGTAGGCAACGGGATCTTGAACGTCTCGCCGTGGATATTGTTAAACCGGGTAGCTATGTCGCGCGTCAGCTCAACATGTTGCTTTTGGTCTTCACCAACCGGCACCTCATCAGGGTCATAGAGCAAGATATCGGCCGCCATCAGCACAGGGTAATCGTATAGCCCCACTAATTGGCCCTCTGACCCTTGCTTGAGCGCCTTATCCTTAAACTGAGTCATGCGGTTGAGCTCGCCTACGGTGGTGTAGTTATTGAGGATCCAGGTCAGCTCCGAGTGGGCCGGGACTTGTGATTGCATAAAAATATAGGAATGGTCATGGTCGACCCCACAGGCCAACAGCCAGGCTACGGCTGCCCGACTGTCACGCCGCAAATCATCCGGATCGGGTCGCGCTGTTAAAGCGTGCAGGTTGGGAACGAAAAAAAAGTGCTCCCTTTCTGGGTCGGCGCTCATCTCTCCCCAACGCTTCATTGCCCCCAGGTAATTCCCGAGCGTTAGCTCTCCGGTAGGTTTAATGCCAGATACAACTCGTTTCACTGTATTTGCCTTTCTTTGAGCATAACTATAGCCTGTTTACGCTAGCCTCGCCATAAGCACTATTCCGGGGGCTCCAGAGCAGCCTCCGCCAGCGCAGCTGGCTCTACCGTGGTCGAGGCGGGCAGATCCTGCACGCGGTCCAGCTTGCGCTCGATTGTGCGCGATTTGCTCGCCGCCGACTCAATCGTATTACTCGCTTCCTGTAATTTCTTATGGGTTTTATCGAGCAAGTCCCCAAACTTCCCAAACTCATTCTTAACCGACCCTAAAATCTGCCAAACCTCACTAGAGCGCTTCTCAATTGCTAGGGTCCTAAAGCCCATCTGCAAGCTATTGAGCAGGGCTGCAACAGTATTTGGACCTGCCACCATCACGCGATAATCTCGTTGCAACTGCTCCTGCAAACCCGGGCGCTGCGTAATTTCGGCATAAAGCCCCTCAGTCGGTAAGTAAAGGATGCCAAAATCGGTCGTCTCGGGCGGAGCAATGTATTTATCGCGGATATCCCGCGCCTCTGCCTTAATGCGAGCTACTAGCTCCTTGCCGGCCAGCTCAATTTGGGCCAAATCCCCCACTTCACGGGCAGCAATCAGCCTCTGATAATCTTCCACCGGAAACTTAGCGTCAATGGGCAGCCACAATGGCGTCTCCTCGTCAGGCCCATTCGGGAGCCTAATGGCGTACTCCACCCGCTCCGTGCTGCGCTTCTTCACTGCTACGTTCTTCTCATATTGGGAGCTAGTCATAATCTGCTCCAGCAAATTCCCCAACTGAACCTCGCCCCATGTCCCGCGGGTCTTCACGTTGGTCAGTACCTTCTTGAGGTCCCCGACGCCGGCCGCCAACGTCTGCATCTCCCCGAGACCCTTGTGGACGCTCTCGAGTCGATCCGACACCATCTTAAAGGACTCGCCAAGCCGCTTCTCCAACGTGGCGTGGAGCTTCTCGTCCACCGTTGCCCGCATGACCTCAAGCTTCTCGTTATTATCCTTCTGCATCAGCTGCAACCGGTTCTCCACTACATTGCGCACCCGCTCTAGCTTATCCTCGTTACTCTTAGCCACTTGCTCCAAGCTCGAACGTTGCATATTGCCCAAACTCATCAGCCGCCGGTCAAGCGAGTCTCCCACCGCCTTCAGCGATTCCGCTTGCTCACGACGGTTCATGGCTAAATCGTTCTTGAGGCGCTGCTCTACGCCGCCTAAGGCCTCACCCAAGTCTTTCCGCAATTGCGATCCATCATTCGAACTAGATTTAAGTGCGGTAAGTTGTAAATATAACAACAAAAACCCGACTAACACCGCCACTAGCACTGCGGAAAGAAGTAAAAGAATGATCATTGCTCTAGTATATCAGCCTTCTCTAAACCGTACAATAGCCGAACAATCTGCCATTTTGTCCTTAGTGGCGCCCCGGGCCGGTAAGCCCCGGGCGCCCCTACAGGACCCGACCGCAG
>CAZGZY010000048.1:0-2188 GCA_964530365.1 uncultured Candidatus Saccharimonadales bacterium | reverse complement strand
TAATCTCAAAACACATACCCACAACAACACAAACCCCTCCCAACTCTTGCTTTTTGGCCCGTGCGGGCCGCCCCCCCCCCCCCCCCCCGGCCCCCCACTACTGGACCATCCCGCAGTTTAACGCAGAATGATGATCTCATTGGGCTTAAGGCGCATCCGGCGAGTGCATCGGCCCCCTCTTGAAACCGAGCTGAACGTCACCTCGTCTGCGCCGGCCGGACGCCTCACCCACCGGGCCCGGTTAGACAGGTTGAGCAAAACAGTTATTTGCTCACCTTCATACCGCAACCCATGAGCATGAACCTTGGCATTACCGCTATCTTCGGGAACATAGGCCCCCAACCGCAACACCGGTAGCGCGCGCCGCAGCGCGATCAAATCCCGCACAACGCGCAGCGGCGAGCCGGGCGTGCGAACCTGATCGGCCACATTGCGCGAGGCCGGGTCGTTCACCGGCAGCCACGGCTGCACCCACGGGTCCGTGAACCCACCGTTAACTTCAGCCGTCCAAGACATCGGCATACGCAGCTTGTCCCGGCCATACGGGTCAATCTCCGAGTCGGGCGACACATCACCGTCCAACATGTTGATCTCCTGGCCGTTGTATAGCCAAACTTGACCAGACAGCGTCAGCAGCAAAGCCATCGCTACCAACGCCTGAGTCTCACCGAGTCGGGAGGCCGGCCGCTGTTTGTCGTGGTTCGAGATTGTCCAGATCGGCATTGCACCGGCTAGCAGCGACGCGTAGAAGCCGTCGAGGTAGGCCTTCAGCGCCCGCACTCCCCAGCTTGCGTACATCAGCGCAAAGTTAAACGGCGCGCTATGCTGCAGGTCGTGCAGCTCCGAATAGAACCGGCTGTACGCCTGAGGATCAACGCCAACATTCAGCGGGTAGGCCTCGGGAACAATGAGGACTCCCGGGAACATCTCGGCTGCCCGGCGAACGAATTCGGCCATATACCGGTACATGTCGTCACTGTATGCCGTGAAGCTCTCGGTGAGCCGGCGGCGTTGATTCTGGCCGTCCCATAGCGGGTCGATGGGGTTGTCACGCAGTTCGGAGTCTTTCCCGAGCCCAGCGACGTAGTCGATCCGAAAACCGTCTACCCCCTTGTCCAGCCAAAACTCAACAATGTCGAGCATCTCCTGGCGGACAGCCGGGTTATGCCAGTCAAGATCCGGCTGCTCCGCGTAGAACGTGTGCAAATACCATATGTTCTCCTCGTTTGGCACCCGACTCCAGGCCGGCCCACCGAAAATCGACACCCAGTTGTTGGGCGGCTCTCCGCCGGGTTTCCCCTCGCGAAAAACGTACCAGCCCCGGTACGGGCTGTCGGGCGAGCTCAACGCGTCGACGAACCAGGGGTGCTGGTCGGAGGTATGGTTGGCTACCAGGTCCAAAATCACCCGGATGCCATGCTCCTTGGCCTCGGCCAGGAACTCCTCAAACTCCCCGATAGTGCCAAAACGCGGGTCGATCCCGCGGTAATCCGACACATCGTAGCCGCAATCTCGCTGCGGCGAGGGGTAGAATGGCGTGATCCACACCACATCAATCCCCAGCCACGCCAGATACCACAGCTTAGACCGCAACCCCTCCAGGTCACCGATGCCGTCCCCATTGGCGTCACAAAAACTCCGCCAATAGATTTCCATGCCAACCGACCCGAACCGCGCTGATGCGTGGTCCCGATCTGTCCGGCCGTCTTGCAACACGCTCAAGCCACGCATCAGCGTACTCCTTGTCTCTCGTTGTCCTTGCTCACCGCTTTTGCAGATGAGCACGCAGGCCATTATGAGGCCTGGTACAGGCTAAATCAATCGAGAGACTTGCTCAACGCCTCAACCGCGCGCTCGAATGCCGTCTCGTCCTTGAGGCTAAGTACCGCAAACAACGCCTTCTGCCGGTCGGCTATCACCTTTGCGGCATCAAAAACCGCCTGCTCCCCCTTCGGGGTCAGGGCCAGTATGTTCTCTCGTTTGCTGCGAGGGTTCGGCTTCTGCGCCACCAGCCCACGAGCACCCAACGCCTCCGCCTGCCGAGTCACGACCGCGGGTGTCACTTCCAGACTGTTGGCTAACTCTCGCTGGCTCGCCTCGCCCAACGATAATAAACCATTCAGGACCCGGAACTGAGAAAAGGTCAGTTTAAAACTGACCTTTAGCTCATTTTCCACCTCTCGCTCGA
>CAZGZY010000047.1:0-7809 GCA_964530365.1 uncultured Candidatus Saccharimonadales bacterium | reverse complement strand
CTGGGCTCACCAAGCGGCCAAAGCCGGCACTAAAGTACACCAGCCCAATGAGCGGCAGGGCAAGCAGGGCAAGACTGAGCCAGGTGAGGCGGCCCAGGGTGTTGTGGGTGGACAGATTGAGGAGGCCAAGGAAGCCGACCTGTTGCTCGATCTGGGCCCGTTGCTGGGGGTCGGTGGTTTGCTTGGCGGCAACACCTTTGGCGCCAAGTTCATAGTATGGAGTAACGACCTGACTGAAAATTTTGAGCCGAAGAGCCCGAGGAGTGAGCGTCTGGAGGTCGGCCTTGGTGATAAAAATACCGGGCAATGTCTCAACGTTATCGCCTGGAAGGCCAGCGGCTTTTTGCTTGAGCGCATTAATGTCGGCAGGGTCGTCGAGGCCGTTTCGACTGACGATACTGGCGGCTATCTGAGTAGCGACCGGAACGGCGACCGATTCACGCGTGAGGGTGGTAAGAATGTATAGCCCGGAGGTTATGAGCAGGCCGAGGCTAAAGAGGATGCCGCAGACCCATTTGAGGTCGACGTGCCAGTACGGACGAGGGGCGGGCGGGGTTTTCATAGTTTTCCAAGCCTTAAGCGTTATGCGACTATTGTACGCCTGCTATGATGAGGCCATGGAGAATTTGACGTTCCGCCCGCTGGAGGCCAGTGATTACCCCCTATTCGCCCGCTGGCTGGGCAGGCCACACGTGGCCAAGTGGTGGCACGAACCAGCCACGGTGGAGCACGTGGCCGAAAAATACAGTGCCGCCGACCGCAAAACGCCGGTATTTGTGGTGGAGGTAGCGGGCAAGCCGGTGGGGGTTATCCAGATGTATAAATGGGCGGATTACCCGGATGACGCCTTTGAGCCGTCGATGATTGGCATTGATTACCTGATTGGCGAGGAGGGCTACGTGGGCCGCGGCGTGGGTTCGGCGATGATCCGGCAATTTGTGGAGCAGGTGGTGAGGCCGCGGTACCCGGACGCGACCGGCGTGGCCACGAGCGCCGAGGTGGCCAACGGCGCGTCGGTGGGGGCGCTGCGCAAGGCCGGGTTTGAGCCGGGCGAGATCATTACCGGCGAATACGGCACGCCGGAGCAAGTGATGACGCGGCGGTTTTAGCCGTTTGGGCCGCGGCGGGCGATGCGCGGTTTTAGCCAATGTTATTATTGAGGTTATGAAGGGTTGGAGGCTACTCGCTCGCTATTGGCGCCGGGTGAACCTGGACCGCCGCTATGTGTTGACGGCCGGGGGGCTGGCGTTGGGCTATCTGGTAGCGGCGAAGTTTGGGCTATCGCTCGCGCAAACCACCAAACAGATCACCACCGTGTGGCCGCCTACGGGCATCGCGCTGGTGGCAATGCTAACGCTCGGCTACCGGTATTGGCCGGGGGTCTGGCTGGGGGCGCTGGCGGCTAACCTGGGCGCGAGCGAACCGCTGCCGGTGGCCCTGGGGGTTGCGCTGGGCAACACTCTGGAGGCGGTGGTGGGAGCTTATTTGCTGCGGCGGGTGGCCGGGTTTGGCAAGCGGCTGCGCAACACCCGGGACGCCGTTGCGCTGTTTGGGCTGGGCGGGCTGGTGAGCACAATGGTGGCTGCCACCATCGGGACGGCTAGCCTAGCCGCGGGTGGGTTAGTAGCCTGGCACGCGTACGGGCCAAATTGGCTGGTGTGGTGGCTGGGTGACATGGCGGGTGACCTACTAGTGGCGCCATTCCTCCTGATCTGCCTAAGCCCGGCGCCCTATGCGGTGCTGAAGGGCCGTGGCCTGGAAGGCGGTTTAACCCTGGCAGGGCTGCTGGCGGTGAGTGTCGCGCTGTTTACGGGCCGCTCGCCGGAAACTCCCCTGCTGCTATACCTGCTGTTTCCGCTAATGGTTTGGCTGGCTATTCGGTTCACCCAATTTGGCGTGGCGACGGGCGCCATTGTGGTGGCGGCCGCAGCGATTTGGGCAACTACTAGCGGCCAAGGCCCGTTCGCGGCCCAATTGCCTCTCGAGCAGTCACTGATCCAGTTGCAGCTGTTTGTGTTCGTAATTTCCGCCACGTCGCTCTTGCTCGCGATGGCAGTTACCGAGCGGCTGGCGGCAGAGACGGCACTGCGGCGGCAGGCCCATGAGCTGCGGCGCCTGGAGGCCGAGCTCAAAGAGGCCAACAAGCGCGTAACGAACATCCTGGCTGGGGTGCTAGACGGCGAACCGAAGCGGCGGGAGCGGTAATGATAATCGTTAATTGTAACAATCGCATATAGAACTTAAATGAATTACACTAAGTGGCAATGGTTTACATTATAGTTCTGGCCCTGCTCGGTTTCTCAGCACTATTCTCCGGCCTGACCCTCGGACTCATGAGTCTTGGCCCGCACGCGCTCAAACGCAAGATGGCACTCGGAGATTCCCGGGCGAGGCGGATTTACGCGGTTCGAAAACGCGGCAACTTGTTGCTGGTAACATTGCTGGTGGGCAATGTGGCGGCAATTTCGACATTGTCGATTTTTCTCGACCACATTTCTTCGGGCGTTGTGGCCGGTTTGCTCACCACCGGCCTCATCACGGTGTTTGGCGAGATTTTGCCCCAGGCCGTGTTTTCGCGGTTCGCGATGAGCTTGGGCGCGCAAACGGCCTGGCTGGTGCGGATCGCGATGTTCATCCTCTACCCGGTGACGGCGCCGCTCGCGTGGGTGCTCGATAAAACTTTGGGCGAAGAGCTGCCCACGATTTATTCGCGTAAGGAGCTCGTGGGGATCCTAGAGGAGCATGGCGGCAGCACCTTGAAGCGCCACGAGGAGCGCATTGCCCGCGGCGCCTTAACGTTTAGCGAGAAGAAGATTGTGGAGATTATGACACCGCGCTCAATGGTGACAGGCATTGAGCAGGATCTGGTGCTCACCGACAAGACGATTGATGACTTGCGTAAGTCGGGCTATTCGCGTTTCCCCGTGTATGACGAGAACCTAGACCACGTTACCGGCATTTTGTACTCGCAGCAGCTGATTGACCCAGCCACCCACGGCAAAGCGGTGGAAGTGGTGTGCAACAAGAAGATCTACTTTGTGAATGAAGACGCCAACCTGGACCACGCCCTAAACGCGTTCATTAAGACCAAGAACCACCTGTTTATGGTAGTAAACCAATTTTCGGAATTTGTGGGGATTGTGGCGATTGAGGACGTGATTGAAGAGATTTTGGGCGTCGAGATCGTAGACGAGTTTGATAAGTACTCGAACGTGCGGGCCGTGGCCGAGAAAATGAAAGAGCAGCGGGTCCAAAAGAACGCTTTGTAGCGGCGTAATCTGGCCATCCCCGAATATTTAATCTTCTTTTCATGTTGGTTTGGTATTATTTGGGCGTGCCAAAACGCCGGCGTATAAGCCAAATTCCCCCACTTGACCGCCCGCGCGAGAAACTGCTGCGCAAAGGGGCGGCGGCACTAAGCGATTTTGAGCTGCTTGAGGTGATGATTGGCAGTGGCACGGCCGGTGCTGACGTCGGCCAGATCGCGCGGCAGGTGCAGAAATTGTTGCAAAAAGGCAGCGCGGCGCTAAACTTTGACGCGCTGGTGGCGGTGCACGGCGTGAGTACAGCCGGGGCCGGGAAGATCTTAGCCGCGCTGGAGCTGGCCAAGCGGCATCTGGTGAAGGACGTTGAGCCACTCCGGACCCTGAGCGAGATCGTGGCGCACCTAGACGACATCCGCGGCAAGCAGCAGGAGTACTTGGTGGCGCTAGCGCTCGACGGCGGCCAGCGTCTGATTGCCCAGCGTACCATTACCATCGGGACGCTCGACACCCTGCTGGCCCACCCCCGGGAAGTGTTCGCCGACGCGCTGATGGACCGGGCCGCGAGCGTGATCGTGGCGCATAACCACCCCACCGGCGATCCCCGCCCGAGCCCGAGGGACACTGAGCTCACCCAACAGCTAGCGGCGTCGGGGCAATTGCTCGGCGTGGCGCTGCGGGACCATATTATTGTGAGCAAGACGGACTATTTTAGTTTTCGTCAGCACCACTTACTATAGACGAAAGTAAGGCTGACGGGCCATAAAGGAGGGTTGGTTTATGATTACTCGTTACTTAGAACCGCGCGGACGCGTTCACGGGGCCCCGGCTAATGTCGCGCAGGACATCATGCGGCATTTTCACGCGCGGCAACACTTGGGTAGCGCGGTGGTGTTCTGCCAGAACCCGGCCGAGATGCTTTTGCTAGCGCAACGGCAGTGGTTAAGGCTATCGCGGACCCTGCAACGGCAACGGGGAGCCGCCACCGACGCAGTCGAGATTCTCAAATACACCTACACAATTACCCAGATGCAGCACGTCCAATTTTCGAATAATCACCGTACGCCGAGCCCGAAGCCGATATTTACTTCCGGCTGGCGCGCGATCGGGAAAGCCTGCCGGCGCATTGCCTGAGCGTCTACCTGATGCAGGCGCCGGCGGCGGCGATGCTAGCGGCACTGGTGGCCAAGCTTCCGGAATCGGGGCTGGTGGTGGACTATACCAAGCAAATGGCCGCCGGGGATTTCGGGCTCAGGGATAAGGCCGAGCTAGAAGCCCGCGCCATGGAGCGCTGGCGCGAGGTTCGGGCGCTCATGGCCGCGCGCGGGGTTGATGTGCGGGGGCTAGCCCACCCGGAGGGGCGGGGTGCGGTAATGGACGACGCGCTCGATGCCATATTGGGGGCCGAGGCAGAATTTCTGGATATGGCGAGCTCTTTCCAGCGGGCATTGGATTTGGCGCGGCCGCTGCGGACTATCCCTAAGGGCCAGCGGGCGGAGTTTGAGGTGTTTATGATGCTAGCGCACCGGGCGCGGACTCTGACCGGCGGAGGTTTTTCGGCCCAGTTTCTTAATACCTACGCCGACGACACATTCTTCTTAAACGACAACCGCGAGATAGCCGGGGCGCTAGCGGAGGCGGCCGCGTTGCAGCGGCGGGCCGGGCACGCGAACATTGCCCGAGCCTTGCTGCGCCACCGGCCGCCGCGGGGGCGGTGGCTGGCGACGGCCTGAGTCTGGTATGATCAGGTTTGATACTGAGGTACTATGGCGCGCAAGAAGATTTCCGAATTCCGAGCGAAGACTATTTTGTATGAGGCGCTGGGGCACAATTACTCTGGTGTGAGTGTGGACGCCGAGGGCCAATGGCGTGAGGCGCTGAGCCGGCTGGATGTTAATGGGCGCTACGTTGTTAAAGTGGACCAAGGGGTGAAGGGTCGCTTTAAGAAAGGGCTGGTGAAGCTCGACCGGACGCCCACTGAGGTGGCGGGCGATGTTGGGGCGCTAGCTGCCCAGGGTTTTCGCTACTTGTTGGTGGAGCCTTACCGCCGGCATGAGGCGGCCGCGGAATATTATTTGGCGATGGTAACCGAGCGCGAGGGGGCTAAGTTGTCGTGGTCGCGCCGGGGCGGGGTGGATATCGAGCAACACACCGGCGAGCTGGAGGCCACCTTGTACTCGCCCGAGGTAGCCGCTCAGGTGGATGACGCGCTGGGGCTGGCCAAGGGCACGGTAGCGGCCCTGCATGGGGCGTTTGAGACTAACTACTTCGCGTTTCTCGAGATTAACCCGCTGGTGGCGACGGATGGTGCACCCGAGCTGCTCGACGCGGCAGTGGAGGTGGACGAAGAGGCGCGGGCGCTGGTTCGGGAACGCTGGACGCCGGCTGATTTTCGCGAGGCGCGCAAAATGACCCCGCAAGAAGAAGCAGTTACGGAGCTGGCGTCACGCAGCCAGGCATCGTTCCGGTTGGAGGTGCTAAACCCGGACGGCGCGGTGTTTATGCTGCTCTCGGGCGGCGGGGCGAGCGTGGTGCTAGCCGACGAGGTGTTCAACCAGGGTCACGGGCGGGAATTGGGCAATTACGGCGAGTATAGCGGCAACCCCAACCAGGAAGAAACCCACCTCTACACCAGGCAGGTACTGTCGCTGCTAATCGAGTCGAAAGCGCCGCGCAAAGTGCTGGTAGTGAGCGGCGGCGTGGCCAATTTTACCGATGTGCGCGTGACGTTCCGGGGAGTGGTTCGGGCGCTGGAAGAGGTGAAAGACGAGCTGAAACGCCAAGGGGTCCGCGTGTTTGTGCGCCGAGGCGGGCCGTTTGAGGTGGAAGGCCTGGCGATGATGCGGGAATTTCTGGAGCGGGAAGGCTTGCTTGGGCGGGTAGCGGGACCGGAGCTGGTACTATCTGAGATTATCACCACGGCACTAGCCGCGTTAGAGGAGAAAAGCTGATATGGCACGCCTAAATATTGAACAGTTACGGGCTCTGCAGCCGCAGATTGTCTGCATCGGCAGCCACCGCGGGATCATCCAATCGGTGCTGGATTTTGATTATCTGGCGGGCCGGAGCCAGCCGAGCGTGGTGGCAATTGTGGCTTCCGGGCGCAAGACGGAGCGGTATTTCTTTGGGCGTGGCGAGGCAACGATCCCGGTGGTATCGGAGCTGTCCGGCCTATCGGCGGCGGTGCGAGGGCGGGCCAATTTGGTGTTGAACCTAAGCTCGGGACGGCGAGCGCTGGCATCCACCAGCAAAGCGGTGGAGGCGTTGCCGAAGCTGCTGGGCGGCGTGGTGTTCGCGGAAGGCATGCCGGAGCGGCACGCTTTGAAGCTGGCGGAGGCGGCCGAGGCGGCAGGCATTTGGCTGATGGGCGCTTCCAGCGTGGGCATCGTGGTCCCCGGCGTGGCCAAGCTGGGCGCGATCGGCGGCACGGAAGCCCGCCAGCTGGAACAGTCGCGCCTCCTGGCGCCCGGCTCGGTGGCGGTAGTGAGCTCATCGGGCGGGATGGTGAACGAGATTATCCGAACGGTGGCGCTGGCCGGGCATTCATTGTCGTTTGGCATGGCGGTCGGCGGCGAGCGGTTCCCAATGACCACACCGCTCGACGCGCTTCTGGCAGCCCAAGCCGACCCCGAGACGAAGGCCGTAGTGTACTTCGGCGAGCTGGGTGGGCGCGATGAATACGGGCTGGCAGAGCAGCTGAGTAGCGGGGCTATCACCAAACCGGTAGTGTGCTACATTGCCGGCGCGGTGGCCGAGGTGTTCGAGGCTCCGCCGCAATTTGGCCACGCCAAGGCGATTGCCGGAACTGAGGAAGAGATGGCGCGGGCGAAGGGGGCGGCATTGCGGGCGGCCGGGGCGCAGGTGGCCGGGACATACAGCGAGTTTGTGGAGCTAATCGGGCAGATCCCGGGGGCCAACACCGCCGAAGCCCGACGCGGGGAGGCCGAGAGCCTAGGCGGGCGGCGGGCCGGCTTAATTGCCAGCTCCATCTCGGGCGACGCCGGCTCCGATGTGCAGGTGCTCGGCGAAGACTTGCTCACGCTCGCGGAGAACAATTCGTTCGCCAAGATCACGATCTCAATGCTTTTGGGCCGCAAGATCACCTCACCCGAGTGCGAAGCGTTCGTGGACTTCGTGCTGCGGCTGCTGGTAGACCACGGCCCGTACGTGTCGGGGGCGGTGAACACGATTATTGCAGCGCGGGCGGGGCGCGATTTGGTGTCGTCGCTGGCATCGGGGCTACTTACGATTGGGCCGCGCTTCGGCGGGGCCATCAATCAGGCGGCCGCGACCTGGCTGCGCGGCGTGGGCGAGGGCTACTCCCCCGCCCGGCTGGTGGAAGAGCTGGCCAGCCGCAAGGAATACATTTCGGGGATTGGCCACAAGAAATACCGGTCGGATTTGCCCGACCCCCGGGTGGGTCAGCTTCTGGCCTACGCCGACGGCCTTGAGCAAAAGCCGTTTACCACGTATACCCTGGGCGATGAGGCGGAGACCAACAGCAAGAAGGCCAACCTGATCCACAACGTGGATGGCACCAATGCGG
>CAZGZY010000046.1:0-7848 GCA_964530365.1 uncultured Candidatus Saccharimonadales bacterium | reverse complement strand
GCTGGGCTCGAGCCCAGCCCTCGCCGCGTCGATGGAGGCCGCCAGCACCAACGCGGGTCCGCAGAGTCTGCCGGTGGCGAAGCCGACTCCGACGCACAAGCCGACGCACAAGCCCAAGCCCAAGCCCAAGCCGACGCCCTTACCGTCACCACAGAGCGGCTTCGCGAAGTTCCTCTCGGAGCACGTGACCGCGGTCGGCATCGTCGTCGTTCTGCTGCTTATCTGGCCTGCGGCAAGGGTGCTCGGCTGGCTGCTTCGCGGTGGCAAGAGGAAGTAGGCGCCGAACAGCCCGACCGCCCGCCGGTCCCGCAACTCGCCCCGGCCGCCGCAACGACGCGGTGGCCGGGGTATCGGACATTTAGATCCCTTCGCGCCCCCAAACTTGCCCCGCGCCCCCAAACCTTATATGGTTATTGCAAGTAAGAGGGCAAAACAAAGACCATGAGTTATAAAGTCGCCATTAACGGTTTCGGCCGCATCGGTCGCAACGCGTTTAAGATTGCACTAAACCACCCGGAGCTGGAGATTGTGGCCGTCAACGACCTCACCTCTACCGACACCTTGGCGTACTTGCTCAAGCACGATTCCAACTACGGCGCCTATCACGAGGAGGTGGGCCACGACGAGCAGAACCTCATTGTGGGCGGCAAAAAAATCCGCGTCATTGCCGAAAAAGACCCAACCCTCTTGCCCTGGAAAGACATGGGCGTCGATATTGTCATCGAGAGCACCGGCCGCTTTACCAAGGTTGAAGACGCCTCCAAGCACCTGACTGCTGGCGCCAAGCGCGTGGTGATTTCCGGCCCGGCCAAGGGCGAAGGTGTCGGCACGTTCGTGGTGGGCGTCAACGAGGGCGACCTCACCTCCGGCGACACCGTGGTGTCCAACGCCTCTTGCACCACCAACTGCATCACGCCGGTCGCGGTCGTCATTGAGGAGCACTTTGGCATCGAGAAGGCCATGATGACCACCGTTCACAGCTACACCGCCAGCCAAGCGCTGCAAGATGCGCCGAGCAAGGACGTGCGCGAAGGTCGCAACGCCGCCGAGAACATTGTGCCCACCAGTACCGGCGCCGCTACTGCCGCCGCTAAAGCCTTCCCAGCCCTCAAAGGCAAATTCGACGGCCTGTCCATCCGCGTCCCCACACCCGTCGTCTCCCTCTCCGACTTCACGTTTGTGACCACCAAAGACGTCACGGTTGAGGCGGTGAACGCCGCGCTCGTAGCCGCCACCAAGGAGCCGCGCTTCGCCGGCATCCTCGACGTCACCGACGAGCCGCTCGTATCCTCCGACTTCATCGGCAATCCGCACTCCGGCATTGTACTAGCCCTAACCAACGTCGTCGGCGGCAACCTCTTGAAAGTGGTGGCCTGGTACGACAACGAGTGGGGCTACTCCAACCGTCTCGTGGAGCAGGTCATTAACGTGGGCAAGACCATCGCGTAATGAAGATCTACCTTGGCGCCGACCACGGCGGTTACGAGCTCAAAAACGTCCTGCGCGAGCACCTCGCCCACAATGCTATGAGGTCGAAGACCTCGGCGCGCACACCTACGACGCGCTCGATAACTACCCAGAATACGCCTACGCCCTCACGGCCAAGCTCCTCGGCGGCGATGACGACGATCTGGGAATTCTGATGTGCAAATCGGGGCAGGGGATGGCCATCGCCGCCAACCGGGTAGGCGGCATCCGCGCCGCCATTGCCTGGAACGAAGACGTGGCGGTTCACGCCCGCCGCGACGACAACGTAAACGTGCTTGTGCTCGCACCCCTCTATACCGACCAAGCAACCTGCATCGACGCCGTTGACGCCTGGCTGGGCACCGAATTTTCCAAAAACCCCAAATACCAAGCTCGCCTCGACCAAATCGAGGAACTCTATGGCTAGCGTCGCCCCCACCATTTTGGCCACCACCCCGGACGAGTACGCCCGGCGCATCGACAACGTCAAACCCTTTGCCACCCGCCTCCACATCGACGTTGGCGACGGCGTCTTCACCGACGTCAAAACCATTGGACTAAGCCAGGTCTACGACATCGACGGCGTGCCGTTCGACCTGCATCTCATGATGACCCACCCCGAAGGCAAGCTAGAGGACATTTGCGCGCTCCAGCCCCAACTGGTTATTGTGCATTTTGAGGCCCCGTTCGACCACGAAGCGTTTTTTAAAGAATTACGCTCAGTCGACATAAAAGTTGGCCTGGCGGTGAATGTTGAGACTACCATCGAGCAGGTCCGGGACATCTTGCCAACCATCGACCACCTGGTAGTCTTCACCGGCCGGCTGGGGCACAACGGCGGCGAGTTCCGCTCCGATTGCCTCGACAAAGTCGGCCAGGCCCGGGCCATCAACCCCGACCTCGAGATCGCCGTCGACGGCGGCCTCAACCAGGAAACCTCCCGCCTGGCCATTGAAGCCGGTGCTAACTTGCTCGACGTGGGCAGCTTTATCCACGACGCCGACGACCCCGAGATCGCCTACATCGCGATTCAAGCCATTGCCGAAGGGCAGTCATAAGTTATTTAAAAGGGGCTCCAATGGACACCGCCAACAACCACGACAAACTAATCGACGAAATCATTCTCCTAGCCAGCCTAGCTTCGAATCGGCGGGTTATTGACCCCATTCTCAACGATGTCCGGCTGATCACGGCCCATATTCAGGCGGGGGACGCCTTGTCCGCCGACGACCAAAACCGCCTCTCTAAAGTCCGCCAGCGCCTGGAAGATTATCTGGTCGATAAAGACGAGCTACGGACATTCACGCGCAAATCGATCCAGGAGAGAATCCACGACCAGTTCGCTAACGGCGAGTCCGGCCACCTCACGCCGGTCGGTTTAGCAAAACGCCAGCTCAAAGTGAACCTGGGGGTCGTAGCCGGCGTTTTCGCCGTCTCGGCGGCCGTCCTGCTGGCCTTTTCGGTCTCGCAGTGGTGGCTGTTTGCGGCTTCATGCTCGGTGACTGCCATGTTTCTTAGTACCTGCTGGCTATTTCTGTCCGGCTACAAAACCTTCACCACCAGCCTACGCCAAGCCTACGCTTGGATCTGCGCGGGGGTAGTGATGCTCGGTCTGGCCGCCGCGCTCTGGCTGATCTTTACCAGCCTCTTGCCGGTTTACCAGGTGCCCGTACTGCGCTACGGGGCAAATTACTCGCTGTTTGGCCTGGCGTTCATTGTGGCCTATGTGGGGCTGCGGGTGTTCGCCCAAACCCTCAAAGTTAAAACCCGCCTCACCTCGCTGCCGGTTATCGTTCCTTCGGCGCTGCTCTTTTGCGCCGTGCTGGCGGCCTTGCCCCACGTCCATACCGCAAACGACCAATATCTGCCTACCACCATGGTCGGCGTCGGCCTCATTAGCTTCTTTGGGCTAGTTATCGCTATCCTGGCCCGTCAGGTCAGCGTGGTGGTTACCGACATGTATGCTCGGGCCCTCAGGTGGTTTGGGTACGGTTATGGGCTATCGGCCAGCATTGGGGCGGTTTGTACTGTTATGCTGCTGCTGACCGGCACTGGTTTTGGCCCCAAGCTCGTCGTAATTGGCATGCTCTACGCTATGGGCGGAACGCTAGTGTTTGTCTCTGGGTATCTCTTCCGCCTCAGTAGCGCCGGCGCCGCCCAAGCCCGCTAGCCATTGCCTCTCGCCAAACCGCCCCATTGATAATATGCTTATGCTATGACCCATAAACAACTCGAGCTCCAAGCCGACGAGATTCGCCAGGACATCATCAAGATGCTGGTGGAGGCGGGGAGTGGCCATAGCGCCGGCCCGCTGGGGCTGGCCGACATCTTTACCGCGCTGTATTTCGAGGTGATGGAACACCACCCCAAGCAGCCGGATTGGCCCGGCCGCGACCGCCTCGTGCTATCCAACGGCCACACCGTGCCGGTCCGCTACGCCGCCATGGCGCGCGCCGGTTATTTCCCGGTGGAGGAGCTGGCGACCCTGCGCAAGCTCGGCTCGCGGCTCCAGGGCCACCCCGAGCGGGTGCGCCTGCCCGGCATGGAGACCACCTCCGGCCCGCTCGGCAGCGGCCTCAGCCAGGCCGCCGGCATGGCCTTGGCGCTGCGCCTGGACGGCAGCCGCAGCCACGTGTACTGCATCACCGGCGATGGTGAACTCAACGAAGGCAACATCTGGGAAGGGGTTATGTTTGCCGCCAAGAACAAGCTCAACAATCTCACCGTTATCATCGACCGCAACAATATCCAAATCGACGGCCCCACTGAGCGCGTTATGCCTTTAGACGACCTAGCAGCCAAATGGGCGGCCTTCAATTGGCATGTCATCGAGATCGACGGCAATAACATTGACGCCATCATCCAGGCCTGCAATCTGGCCAAAGCCATCGTGGAGCGGCCCACCGTCATCATCGCCCACAACGTGCCTGGCAAGGGCGTCGACTTCATGGAGTACGACTACCATTGGCACGGCTATTTCGTGCAAACCCCTGGCGGGCCACCAGTGAAAGATGTGGCCAAAGAGGCGCTCCACCAGTTACGCACGCTCGGTGGGCAAATCCGCAGCGAGCATGAATAGATGGGCACTACCGCGAAAGCCGCGCTCATCACAGCCGGCATTGTGGTTGGTCTTCCCGTTCTCGGAATTGGCCTGCCCGCCGCCTTGTCCCAGGCCGCTGTAGGTCGCATCAATAAAAACTTCCAGGGCCTGTCGTTGCCCGACGGTTACGAGCCGCGCAGTTCCCAAGCCATTCTTGGCGCTCTCGACACGACCGGCCAGGGCAACCGCTGGGTTTACACTTACTCAATCTCACCGCACGCCGGGTTAGCTGCCGCGCAGCAATCATTTCAGCAAACCTTGACGGCCGATGGCTGCAGTGTCGCCGGCACAACCGCTACCTGCCCCAGCCAGCAGATCGAAGTTGACGCGGTATTTACGCCATATCAAAATGATGCCAGCCACGTTGGCGTCTCGCTGACAGTTCGGGAGCAACCCAAATAAACCCCATGCAGCAAGTCAGGCAAACCCCACCCGCCAGTTTCTGGGTCGGCCTAGCCATGGCCGCCGCCGCTCTAACCCCGTTTATCGCTGCCTTCCCGGCCGACATTAAGCCGCTCCTCGACTATTTCCCGATTACTTTTATCTATCTACCTCTCTTTCTGATCTGGCCAGCCGTCATCATCCTCATGTTGGTGGGCTTGTGGCGTTGTCATCGAGTAGCTCTTAGTCTGTATATGGCCGCCCTGCCGCTCGCCGTCCCAGCGCTACTCGCCCAGCTCTATACGCTCGTCACTCACCACCAGAGCATAGCCGACGACAACCCTTCGGATGCGGTTTACGCCCTTCGTCTAAGCCTAGCCATCGTCGTCGCGCTCGTGTTTATCGTCCTGACCGAATGGCTCGCCGTCCGCGATTGGCACCGCCGTGTCAAGGCTTGATCACCTCTGCACTATGGCCTTGCATATTCGGTTTATGTTCGGGATAATATAAATGTTACCCCAGATATAATTGAGCCAACGGAAAGGGTTAAGCCAGTGTCGCAAGTCGATTTTACACTTGAGGATATTAAAAAAGTAATTGATGAGTGTCTCGAACAGCGTCTCGACGAGCGCTTCGTCGCCGAGCGCGAATACACGCGCCGGCTCGTCAGTGAAGAGGTACGCAATGAGGTCGGTCAACAATTCGACAACTTTGTCCGCACTGAGTTTCGCGGCTTCATCGAAAATAACTTCAATCCCGCTATGGCAAAAATTGATCAGCACCTAGACGACCTCGATGATCGCGTCGACCGCCTCACCGGCGACGTAGCTGAACTCCGGCTGGACACGCGACATATCAAGCATTCTTTGCGCACGCACCGATCGGCAACGCCTGCCAGTGCCTAGTGCAGCCATAAGCGTTTTGTCATTTTAGCGCCGGGCCGGTATGATAAAACTATGATCGACCCGCAACAATACCTAGCCAGTGACCTCACCAGCCCCGAAGTCAAACAAGAGCCTAACCGGATGGGCTTCGGCCGGGGTTTAGTAGCCGCGGGGGAGGCTAACAAAAATGTGGTAGCCCTGTGCGCCGACCTCACCGAATCCACCCGCATGATTGAATTTGCCGAGGCCTTCCCCGACCGCTTCGTGGAAATCGGCATCGGCGAGCAAAACTTGGTGACCGTGGCCGCCGGCATGTCGCTGGCCGGCAAAGTGCCGTTCGCGGCCAGCTACGCCGCCTTTTCGCCGGGCCGCAACTGGGAACAAATCCGCACCACCATCTGCCTCAACCAGGCTAACGTTAAGATTGTGGGGGCCCACGCCGGAGTGTCTGTCGGCCCGGACGGCGCCACGCACCAGATGCTCGAAGACATCGCGCTCATGCGGGTGTTGCCCCACATGACGGTTATCGTGCCCTGCGACAGCGTCGAGGCCGAGAAGGCCACCATGGCCATTGCCCACACCACCACGCCCGCCTACCTACGGCTCGCCCGCGAAAAATCACCCATTATTACCACCGAAAAATCGCCGTTCTCGCTGTCTAAGGCGCAGGTGCTGCGTCGCGGCCGCGACCTCACCATCGTGGCTTGCGGCGTCATGGTGTACCAGGCGCTCATGGCCGCGGAGGCGCTTGAGCGGGATGGCATTGAAGCCGAAGTCATCAACGCCGCCGTCGTGAAGCCGCTCGACACCATCACCATCATGGCCAGCGCCCGCAAAACCGGCGCCGTCATGACGGTGGAGGAGGCCCAAGTCGCCGGCGGGCTAGGGGGCGCCGTGGCCGAAACCCTCGCCGACCATCTTCCGATGCCCCTAAAACGTGTTGGCCTGCTCGACCGCTTTGGCGAATCCGGCACGCCCGCCGAACTCCTGGAGCACTTCGGCCTCACCTCGCCGCACCTCGTTAAACACGCCCATGAGCTACTTAAGCGTAAACCGAAAGGCTAGACCCAAAGCCATGGCCAAGGCTAAAGCTAAAGCGTCCAAAATATTTACCCACCCCATTGCCTCCCGGGCCGATGCTGTCTACATGGCCGCCTTTGTCGCCGGCGCCGTCATGCCGTTTACCGGTGGTTGGCTGGTGAGCCAAGCC
Source organism: uncultured Candidatus Saccharimonadales bacterium (assembly GCA_964530365.1). Lineage (GTDB taxonomy): Bacteria > Patescibacteriota > Saccharimonadia > UBA4664 > UBA4664 > CAZGZY01. The sequence continues at coordinate 806 of CAZGZY010000046.1, read as the reverse complement.
GTTAGCCCGCTCTGGCCTCTGCTGGTCTCCGGCATCACGCCCGCTAGCGACCTCGCGGTGGCGCTTCTAAATTACCTCACCTACGTCTTGGTTTGTCTCGCCTATGTTGGGGGCCTGGCACTGCTGCTGTGGGCCTACCGCCGGCTCGGTCTGCTGAGCCTGCCGCGCCGCACCATGGCCACGGGCCTCATCGTTGCCGCCACCATCTCGGCCCTAGCTATTTGGGTATCCGTTCAGCCCTACGCTTTCTCGGTCAATAATGACCTCGGCACCTATGTGGGCCTTGGTGTCGTAATTCTCTTCGGCGCCGGCTACCCGCTCGGGATCTGGGCCGGGCAGCGCATCGGCAAGCCTCTTCCGTTACCCAAGCGCAAAGCCGCCTAACCGCGATCCGCTATCTGGAACCGCCTCGCTTTTGCCAACCCGTCGTGTAAGGGGTTTGGTTTTAATAAAATAATGGTGATCTGAGAAAAGGTCCCCCCTCGTGGCAACCAGCGCAAAAAACAGCCTCTTCTCCTCCTCCGATGTCCAAGTTCTCCTCACCTTTGCCCTCGGCATGGGCGCTTTTTGGTTGAGCGGCCGGCTGCCCGGCTACCTTCCGGTGCAAATCTTGCCGCGCAACCATTTAGCCGTGTTTATCATCGGCTTGGCCGCCGCGCTCGTCATTTACGGGCTCATCATGTTCGCCTGGGCCTACTTAATGCTGGGGGCTCGCCGTTCGGTAAAGCCAGCCCCTATCGCAGCAGTCGTAGCTATGGCCCTCGGGCTAGCCTCGTCGCTGGTCCTTACCAGGAACGGGGTGCACC
>CAZGZY010000045.1:0-7850 GCA_964530365.1 uncultured Candidatus Saccharimonadales bacterium | reverse complement strand
GCTATTTGCGGTTTTGCGCCGCAATCAACAGGTTATCGAACAGGCTCGCCACCGTCATGGGGCCGACGCCGCCGGGGTTGGGGGTGATGGCGCCGAGGTCGTCGCGGTCGTAGAGCGCGGGGTCGAATTCGTTGCGAGGCGAGCCGGTGTCCACCAAAACCGCGCCGGAGCGGACCATGCCCGGCTTAATGAGGTGCTCAACGCCGGTGCCGGTGAAGAGAATGTCGGCCTTAATGGTTTCGGCCTGGAGGTCCTTCGTGTGGATGTCGCAGCGCGTGACGTCGAGGCCGCTCGCCTCGAGCCGATCGGCCAGCGGTTTGCCCACCAGCCTCCCCTGCCCCACCACCACGATGTGGCCTCCCAGGTCGATGTTGTGCGAGGCCAGCAGCCAGAGTGCGGCTTTGGGGGTGGCGGCTTCGAAGGTGGTACCGGGCACCAGGCCGTCGACGTCCTTGGCAGGGTCGATGGCCGCCAGGGCTTGGTCGGTAATTGACGCATCGGTGAGCGGCAGCTGGATAATGATACCGGTAACGGCCGCGTCGGCGTTAAGCTGTTTGATGCGCCCCAGGATGGTGTCGGAGGTTTCCACGTACAGATCGACGGCCGCACCAATGTCCTCGCCGTATGCGCGTTTCATTTTGAGGTAACGGTCGCCGGCCTCGTTGTCTTTGGACCGGATGATGGCCAGGCGCGGTTTGGGGTTTAACCCAGCCACCTGTCCGGTGTGGCGCTGTTTGATGTAGCTGGCGACTTCGCGGCCCTCGAGTAGTTTCATAGCTTTAAGTGTACCATCCTGAGTTTTGGTATAGTAAGGCCCATGACGAAGACGATTCCGGCACACTTTATTGGCCAAGATGTTACCGCCTATGCTCTGTTGGCGTTCATGTCGGAGCCGGGTAGGCGCAAGATTGGTGCACTGCTCGCCGACCTTAACCGAGAGTTGCCGGGGGTGCTGTGGCCGATGCCGCTGGAGGCACTCCATATTACCCTGTGTGAAATTATCCAGATCAAGCCCTACGGCCATAATAAAGAGGATCTTTACGCCCTCCATAAGTTGGATTATGAAGACGGGTCGGCTGAGATTTTAGCGGCGACTAAGCCGGTGCGGATTAGGTTCGGGTCGGTTACGGCTACCCCGCAGGCAATCATTGTTACCGGGCAAGACGGGGGCACGTTTAATGCCCTACGCGACCGGCTCATCCAGCGGTTCCCCCTGCCGGCCGAGACCGGCCCGCCTCCCAATATCGTACATTGCTCAATCGCGCGGTATGCGCAAGCTGTGGATCTGGCCGAGGTCCAAGCGGTGGTGCGGCGTCACGATGTGGGTTTTGAGGAGGAAGTGACGGAATTTAAGCTTGTTAAACACCTGGTAGCCCCGCTTTTAAAGTACGATACGCTGCGCACCTACCCCTTGAGTTAGGTAGATTGCCGGCGGGGGAACGATTCAGATGCGGATACTATGTAAAATTTCTACATAGTGTTGACCTACGCGGTGCGCGCGCGAGGAGCCTCCGGGTGGACTGCCGGGGCGACGCGACCTCCCGACCGGGCGCGCAAAGCGTTGAGGATAACGATAACATCGACGATTTCCTGGAGGATGGCGCCGTAAACCGGTTTAATGACGCCGGTACTGGCAATGAGCATCAGAACAATACTGAGGCCAATGCCGACGAGGATGCTCTGGAGCGCGATGCGGATAGCGCGGCGCGAGATGCTGATAGCCAGAGGAACGCGGGCGAGGTCGTCCTCCATAATGACGACGTCGGCCGACTCGCTGGCGGCAGTGGAGCCTTTGGCGCCCAGGGCGATGCCGACGTCGGAGGCAGCCAGGATGGGCGCATCGTTGACGCCATCGCCGACCATGGCGACTGGATGAGCCGCCGCATCCAGCGCCCGGAGCGCGGCCACCTTGCCGGCCGGGAGGAGGCCGGCCCGGACGTCGGTGAGGCCAATCTCAGCCGCGATGCGCTGGGCCACGGCGGCATGGTCGCCGGTGAGCATGAGCGTTTTGCGAATGCCGAGGCGAGCGAGAGCGGCGAGGGTAGCGGCGGTTTCGGGCCGGACGACATCGGCAAAGGTGATGACACCGAGGAAATGGCCGCCCCGAGCGACGTAGGTGGCAGTTTGAGCTTTGGTAAGCTCCAGCGGGATAGCGATGCCGGCCTCAGCGAGGAACTTTGCGCGGCCTACGAGCACAACCTGGGCGCCGAGTTTCGCTTTGATGCCCTCTCCGGGTTGCTCGTGAATCGCGCTCACGTGGGGCAGCTTGAGCCCGCGGGCTTGGGCCGCCTCCACGATGGCTGCGGCTAGGATGTGGCTCGAGGACGCTTCGAGAGCGGCGGCTAGCGCTAGAACTTCGGCCTCGCGGGCGCCGGCATGGCCCGAGATTGTATCGATTTCGGGCACGCCCTTGGTGAGGGTGCCGGTTTTGTCGAAGGCGATGGAGCGAACCCGAGCCAGCCGCTCGAGGGCCGCGCCGCTTTTGACAATGATGCCGTTTTTGGCGGCGCGGCTCATGCCCGAGACAATCGCGACCGGGGTGGCAATGAGCAGCGGGCAGGGCGTGGCCACTACCAGCACCTCCAGCGCATGAACCGGGTCGCGCGACAACCACCAGGCCACGCCGGCAATGGCAAACGAGATAATGGTAAACGGCACGGAGTAGCGGTCGGCCAGGCGCACCAGCGGCGAGCGGCTGGAGGTGGCCCCCTTAACTAGCTCAATGATCTGCTCGTATTGGCTATTGTGGCTGGTGCGCAACGCCAGCGCGCGAACGGCGCCGGTGGAGTTGATGGAGCCGGAAAGCAGCGCGGCGCCGACGGTTTTGTCGACCGGCAGACTCTCGCCGGTGAGGGCGGATTCGTCGAAGCTGGAGCTGCCCTCCAGAATTTGAGCGTCTACCGGCACAGTTTCGCCGGGTTTAATGAGGAGCTCATCCCCCACCCGCACCTCGGCTACCGGCACGTCGCGGGTGGACCCCTCGCCCCAGACGTGGGCAATTTTCGGCGCCCGGTCCATGAGGTTTGAGAGCTCTTTTTTGGCATGAGCCTGGGCGTAATCTTCGAGCGCTTGGCCGCCCGACATCATAAACGCGATCACGATAGCGGTGACGAATTCGCCGAGGAGCAGAGCGGTAGAAACGGCCACCACCGCTAGCAAATCGATCCCCAGCTCTCCCTTTATAACATTCCGCGCCATGGTTGCAGCCATGGGCACAGTGACGGCGGCTGAGGCCAGCCCCAAGATAACGTTAGCGGCCAGCGGTTGGCCGGCGGCATAGAGGGCGAGCCCAGCGAGTCCGGCGGTGGTAACGCCAAGGAGTTGCTTGTAGCGGAGGAGATTGCGGAGGCTCATTGGTTGATTGTACTTTGATTGATCATGGTTGGGGTGTGATCTGGAGCGGCCCGCGAGGCCGCGTGCCCCGGGTGTGTGGGTGCGCCTACCTACAAATCGACTCGCTTAAAGAACTGGCGCTTCACCACCTCCGCGCACACCAGGTAGCCTAGGGTGATGCCGGCGACGCTGAGAAGGGCGCCGGCCGGCAAGGGGCCAAACTTGAAGTACGTTGAGAGGGGGCTGAGCACAAAGATAGCGCCGAGAATGACCGTTCCGAGAGTCGAGAGTACCAAGTAAGGGCTGGGCCGGCTCTGGAGAAACGGTATTTTACGGGTGCGAATGATATAGACCACAAAGGTCTGGGTGATGATGGATTAGAGAAACCAGCCGGACTGGAACGAGGCGGCACCGAAGTGGAAAACCAGTAGCAACACACCAAAGGTGGCGAAGTCGAAGATGGAGCTGAGCGGCCCGAAGACCCACATGGCCTTCTTGAGGTCGGCAATCTTGAGCGTGCGGGGGCGGTGCAAGCCTTCGGGGTCGACGCCGTCGAGCGGGAGCGCAAACTGCGACGTGTCGTAGAGAAGGTTGGTGAGCAGGATTTGGGTGGCTTGCATGGGCAAAAACGGCAAGAACAGCGAGCCGCCGGCCATGGAGAACATGTTGCCGAAATTGGAACCGAGCGACATCATGAGGTACTTGAGCGTGTTGGCGTAAGTGCGGCGCCCCTCGATAACGCCGGCAGTGAGGCTTTCGAGGTTTTTGTGCAGCAAAATGAGGTCGGCGGTGGCCTTGGCGACGTCGACGGCGTTGTTCACGGAAATGCCGATGTCGGCCGCCTTGAGCGAGGGCGCGTCGTTAATGCCGTCGCCGAGGTAGCCCACCACGTGGCCCCGGGCGCGCAGGGTTTCGATGATGCGCAGCTTTTGCTCCGGGTTGACGCGCGCGAAGATGGTGGTGGTCTCCACGGCCTCGCTCAGTTTGGGGCCACTCATGCGCTCGATGTCGTCGCCGGTGAGCAGGCCGGTGACCTCGAGGCCGATGTCTTGGGCGATTTTGCGCGTGACGAGCGCGTTGTCGCCGGTTACAATCTTCACCGCCACGCCGTATTCGCGCAGGAGGTCGAGGGTAGGCTTAACGGACTGCTTGGCGGGATCGAGGAAGGCCATGAAGCCAACGAACGTGAGGTCGTGCTCAATGTTGGGCTCGTAGCGGCCCTCCGGTGCGACGTGATGGATGGCCACGCCGAGCACCCGGAAGCCTTCTGAGCTAAGGGCCTCGTATTGCGCTTCGACCTCGCCACGGACGGCGTCAAACGGCCGGCCGTCGATGTATTTGTGGCTTAGCCGCATGATTTCCTCGGGGGCGCCTTTGCTAATGAGCAGGCGGCCTTGGTGGTGCGAGACGACCACCGATTCGCGTTTGCGCTCGAAGTCGTAGGGAATTTCATCGAGCTTGTGGTAGCCTTTAATATCGACGGATTTGAACTTGCGCACCGCGGCGTCGAGCGGGTTTTCGAAGCCGGTGGTGAACACACTGGCGAGGTAGCCGTAGAGCAACACTTTTTCGGACTCAGCGCCGAAGCCGTCGACGTGCCGGACGAGGGCGATATGGTCTTCGGTGAGCGTGCCGGTTTTATCGGTGCAGAGCACATCCATAGAGCCGAGGTTTTGGATGGAGCTGAGCTTTTTAACGATTACCCCGTGACGCGCCATGGCCAGCGACCCTTTGGTGAGGTTGAGGGTGATGATGAGCGGGAGAAGCTCCGGCGTGAGGCCAACCGCCAGAGCTACGCTAAATAGGAGGGCTTCGAGGAATTGGCCGGGGCGGAGAATGAGGCTAGCGGCAAATATGAAGATCACCAAAAAGGTGGTGATTTTGATGATGAGCAGGCTAAAATCCTTGATTTCGCGGTCGAACTCGGTGGGCTGGTCGCGGCCGGAGAGCGCGTGGGCGATGTGCGAGAATTTGGTGCTCTTGCCGGTGCGACCCACAACCATGGTGCCGGCGCCGCTGGTAATGCTTGAGCCGAGATACACCGGAGCGGCCGGCGGTTTGCCTTGCGGAAACGATTCGCCGGTGAGGGCCGCTTCGTTGGCATAGAGGTCTTTGCCCTCGAGCACCTCGCCGTCGGCTGGGATGAGTTTGCCGGCGACGAGCTTCACGACGTCGCCCGGCACGAGGTCGCGCAAGGGGAGGCTAAGCCATTTGCCGTCGCGCAAACACTCGGCTTCCACCCGCACGCGGTCTTTGAGGGCTTCGGCGGCGCGCTCGGAGCGGTAGGAATTGACGAAATCGAGCACGGTGCTGACGAGCACGATGGCCATGATGATAACAAAGCTGATGCGGTCGCCGAGGAACGCGGAGAGCGTGGCGGCCAGCATTAGGATGATGACGAGCGGGTTGGTGAAGCGCGACAGAAACGCCAACACCGCCGGGCGGCGTTTGGTTTCGGCCAGGACATTCGGCCCGTATTGCTTGAGCCGTTTGGTGGCTTCTTTGGTGGTGAGGCCGGCCGCGAGGTGGACGGGTTTGGTCGTGTTCATGGTTATGGTTAATTATAGGCCGGTTGGGCGCGGGGGCATAATGCGGGCTTCATCCTGCGTGGAGGTGTGGTTGGTGCAATTTAGGGCGAGAACGATTCGCGGGGATGTCACTACCCAGGAGTGCCGATATATAACGATGTTACATAGGGTAATGGAGAACCCTTTTGTTAAGCCATTTCTTTTGGCTTAGGGGAGCTGTTTTAGTGTTCGGTATATAACTTTGTTATCTATTGGCCCCCGCGCGTAGGGAGAGTGGCCAAAGACTCAAATGGTCGAAGCGGGTCGGCCACCACACGCGGGCCAGGGCGGCGGCGAATACAACAAAAACCCCGGCAAACGAGTGCACGGGGCTTTTGGGATGGAGAAGATTGCAGTAGACCGCAGCAGGGGCGGGTCTAGGGCGTGCTGCGGTTGACGCGGCGGTACTGTCCTTTCGGACGGTACTGCTGCCGCTACCCCGGAGGGTAGTCTTGGACGTTTGTAGTTCCCGGGGGAACTACGGGTTGGGACCTTGGAGGTCTCGCAAGGTTCCACTGGGGGCGCTGTCTTCGGCTGAGCCGAAGGTGGGAGCGGCACCTGCCAGTTTGGAGCCACGCAACCGGTGAGGGTTGCGCGTGAGACGCGAAGTGTGCAGAAGATCTCCGCCAATCAATACAGGTGTAAAGCCTGGACCTTAGGGGAATATCAATCTTCTGACGCACTCCGCGTCACACAACTTTATCTTGATGGAACCCCGGAGGGTCCCATGAAAATGAAAATTGTGGTCGGGCCTTGCGGCCCGGGTCGTCGCCAGCAACATGTGCCGGCGCTAGGCGATTCTACTATGGGAGTAGTCTAGTGCCGGAGCAGATTACGGGCTGTTTCAAGGAATGTGTAAGCTTACCACGCGTGGCAATATTTGTCAATGGCAGCTTGGAGGAAGGTTTTTAGGCTTGGGAAGGCGAAGAAGTGGATCGGCTGGTCGAGCAAATGGGGCAATTATCTTCGCGACGACCATCTTCGAGCCACACCTTCACGGCCTGAGGCCAGCTTTCCACGTCGGCGTAACCCACGAGGTCGGCCAGACGGCGCAGAATGTAGGCGGGGTAGCCGTAGAAGGCTACCGGCCCCCACTGCGCGGCGGCCCAGCGCTCGCCCACCGGGATCACACTCACGGGCGCCTTGGGGCGGTTGGCGGGACGAGGTTGGCCGGCGACCGCGCGGACAATATCGGCCACGACATAGTTGGCGTCGTTAATGGCGGTTTGGGCCATACCCGAGAATTGGGTGGCGGCGTTGTCGCCAATGACGTACACGTGCGGCCGGCTCTGGAGATGCTCGTCGACCTCCACCTTGCCATTTTTGGCGAGCGTAAACTGGCCGGCGTTGACTTTAAAGAAGGGGTTATTGGACACGCCGGCTGTCCACACCACGGTTTTGGTGGCGATAGATTCGCCGGCCACTTGCAGGGCGTCGGCCGTTTCGGCTTGCACGACGGCGCCGGTCATGACGCGCACGCCGAGGCGCTCCAACTGGCGCTGCACCCGCGTGCTAAAGGCCTCGGATGAGCGAGGCAACAGCCGGGGGGCGCCCTCCACTAGGTCAACCGTGTATTTGGGCTTCTTTAGGCCATGGAGGCGAGTAATGCGGCGCAGGTAGACCCCGAGCGCGGCCGCTAGCTCAATGCCGGTGGGGCCGCCACCGACCACGACATAGTTGAGGTCGGGTTTATGGTCGTCGATGAGCTCTTTGTGGAGGTGCTGCTTGAAGCGCTCGGCGCCGGTAATGGATTTGATGTCGTAGGAGAACTCCTCCAGACCCTTGATGCCGAAGTAATTCGTGACGCTACCTAGAGCCAAAACTAACTCGTCGTACGGATAGGCCACGCCGGAGGCGCCGGTGACGGTTTTGGCCTCCGGGTCGAACCCGATAATGGTATCGCGGGCGAAAGCGACAGCTTGATTCGACAACAGCTGGCTGAGCGGGATA
>CAZGZY010000044.1:0-7898 GCA_964530365.1 uncultured Candidatus Saccharimonadales bacterium | reverse complement strand
GAGCTCATCGTTCACGCTGTTCTCGTCAAAGTCCTCGTCGTTGAGCTGGTTCGGGTACGGCCCTTCGTCGGACTGCAAAACCACTATCGCCTGCTCGTGGCTAGCGCGGTTGATGTTGCTTAGGATACCCTTCATCTGGCTGCTAATGTACTCAACTTGGTTGATGTACTTCTGCTTCACCAGGGCGCCTGTATTGTCGGTCCCGGAGTTATTCGACAGTGAACCGTCGGCGTTGAAGTAATACGGGTCGTGCGGCACCAGAATGTGGGCAAAGATAAACCGCCCGCCCGCCGGCTGGCTCACCTCGTTTCGCAAGGCCTGCAGGGCGTATCGGTCCATGTCGACGTCGCCCAGGTTGGTGTAGCTAAAGACTGTAAACTTCCCAATCTGCACCCCCGGCTGGATGAACCGCCACAGTGGGGTTTGGGTTAGGATATTTTTGGAGAAATTATTGAGCGTAATATCGAAGCCAAAGAGTGTCATTCGGCCCGTCTGCTGGAAAACCTTGTCGGCCACGGGCGATAAGTTCGACGTCTCGTACCAATTGCCGATCAGGTCGTAGCGGTAACCGATCGATTTTAGATACCTCGCCACCGCCGAGTTGCGGATGCTCTCATTAAATGGCACCACCGTTTGCCGTGGCGAGCCGCTAAACTTCGCGATGGCGTCGTTTAGGTAATTGCCGTCCATGGTCGACGCGATCGACATGGTCGTAAACGGGTAATTATTGTGGGCCGACGGGTTCACGTAATACTGGTTTTGCCCCAGGAAGTTTAGGAAATCGGAGTTGTCGTAACCAAATTGCTGCCCCAGGATATCCTCGCTGGCGTAGCGGTCGAGCACAATGTAGTAAATGTCTGGTTTGGCCGCGGCCTTTGCCTGCGTGGAGGCTGCCGCGAAAGCCGGCGGCTTGTAGAAGAATTGCGGCCATTCGGCCACCAGGTCGGCCGTGAGGGGCAAGGCCAAAAACGCGAACGTCGTGGTGATGCCAATGCCAATCGCCATCGCCACCTCCTGTCGGCTCCACCGCCGCGTGAGGTGGCTCACGCCCCGCCCCGCCCAGTATGCCCCACCAAAAATTATGGCCATAAACACTAGGCTGGCCACCGGCCCCATCGCCCCGTGCAGGTCCGGCGTGGGTAGTACAGCCTGGATGAACGGCAAAATTCCCGTAAGCCGGTTCTCGTACCCGGTCGTAAAGATTATAATGACGATCCCCGCCGCCACCAGGCCGGCCACCCGGTCGCGCCGCCACACCCGGTAGAACCCGGCCGCCACCAGCCCCGCCATTAGCAGGTCGAGCCCAAACGGCAAGAACAAGTCTTGCACCGATACCTCAAAACGGTTGCTCAAGAAATTTGAGGCCGGGGTCAGCAGCGCCAGCATGCCTGTCGGCACACACAAAACGGCCCAACTCTTGAGGCCCGCCAGGCTTAGCTTGGGCCTCCGAAGCCTCAGCTTCATCCCCGCGCTCGCATTAGGTAGAGTGTGCGCTCCGAGCCCCCGACCTTCCGGCTGGCTATCACCTCAAAGTGCTTCGCGAAGGCCGCCTCGAAGCCCTCGGGCGTATAGTCGGGGAAAATGTCCTCCCGGGTGGCGAGTAGCCGCTTTACTTGGGAGTCGGTTTTGGGCACAAACTCAATAATTAAGTGCGGCGCTAGTTTTGCGAAATAAGCCGCCACCATCCCGAGCGGCAGGTTGTTGGCGATAGCCAAATGGTGGATTAGCGCCAGGGCCAGCGCCGCGTCGCACCGCGCCCGCTCGCTAAAACTCGCGCGTTCGGCGTTGGCCCAACCCAAGGCCGGGCTGGGGTTCGTGAGGTCCACTAGCAGCGGCAGAAGGTTGGTCTCGCGTTCTTGCTTCATCTGCTGGTAGTTGCTCTCAACGGCCAACGGGTCAATGTCCGAGCTCACCACAAACGCCCCCTGGCGCGTCGCGATCCGGCTAAACGAGCCGTCGTTGCTGCCTAGGTCAACCACCCGGGCCGGCCGCACCCGTTCCAGAAACTCTGCCACGACCGCGCCCTTCTCCTGGAACGCGGCGTCGGTGTAGTTCGTGTGCTCGTAGTAATCGCCCCATTGCGTCTTGGTCTTGGGCAGCGCCAGCGCGCGGACCGTCCGCTCCAGGCTGTCTAGCAGCCCGCGCAAGGCCGTGGGGCTCACCGTTGCCGCCGACCGGGTGGCGCGGCTCTCGTGCTGCCGCTGGAATTTCGCGTGCAGGTGGATGTGCGTCGCCAGGCCAAAGTTGAACCGGTCGCGCGCCGGCAGCAATTTGGCGGCCAGCGGCAGCGGGATGCCGTCGATGTGCACGCGCAGCAGCTGCAGCAGGCCCAGGTCGACCCGGCTCATCAACGTGAGCGGCGCGAGGAAGTGCTGGCAAAATTGCCGGTAAGCCACCCACGGCTCGCCCGGCTTCTGGATGTCGAACGACAGCGTGTCAATTAGTGCCGGCCGGCCGGCCACAAACTGGATGTTGTAGGCGCTCGCGTCGCGCAGGGTCATGCCGTGCGCCAGCGCCAGCTTCTGGATCTCCAGAGTTGCCAGCGCTGCGTCTTGCAGCTGCGAGAACGACCACTCGTACGGGTAGGAAATAAACCCGACTGGTTGCGGCCGCAGGATTTTGTACGCGCCGGCCGGCCTAATCTCGCGGAGTACTTCCTCATGCCCGACCATCAACCCCCGTTTCGTGAGATCAGCGTATAGCCCGCCCGACATCATCCGCTCGTACGCTGCCTGCCCTGCCTCGTTAATCTGCCGGTACACCTGGCCGTCCTCCCAAAACACAAACCCCCGGTTGTCCCGGAACGACGAGCTATCGCGGCCGTCTTGCCCTTTACTGGATGTCATCAGGCTTTTGCGCCGCGTCGTCTTTTCTGAACCGGCTTATAAAATTCTTAACATGAGTGCGCAGAAAAAATGACGCCCCCATCACGGCTCCAACGGCCGCCTGCAGCGCGAAACTACCGGTACCGGGGTCAACATATGCTAAAAACCTAACCATCAAGCACTCCTCTTCCTCATTCCCATTGTAACGTCGCCCCCAGGTTATCAAGTATATCCTTAGAACAACCTGAACACACCAAACAACTGGGCGCGTATCTTTTCATTATCGTGCAAGCTGGCTAAAAGAAAACCCCTCGAGTGTCTTTGGCATACCACTTTTCGGATTGCGCTTGTGTTATAATTAAGCCACATTATAGGATAAAGGACAAACCGTGGCCAAGATTCTGATAGTCGAAGACGACGCATTGCTCTCAAAAATGTATCTGAGCATCTTCACGTCCGAGAATTATGAGGTTGAGACCGCCATTAATGGCGAAGAGGGGCTAGATAAGGCCCGTGAAGGGCACCCCACCCTCATTTTGCTCGACATCATGATGCCCAAGCTCAATGGCATGGAAGTCCTCAGGAAACTCAAAGAAGACCCCGCGGTCAAGGATATTCCGGTAGTGGTACTCACCAACCTGGCCGGCGATAGCGATATCCAAAACGCGCTCAACATGGGGGCTGTTCGTTACATTATTAAGAGCGAGCACAAGCCAAGGGAGGTCGAGGCTATCGTCCGCGATATCCTGGCCGGCTACACCCGAAACGACGTTCCTGGTACGCCCGCGGCCACCTAGGCCTCCCGCCTCTGGCCCTTATTTCGGCAATTCCCCCACCTTTGGGGGGTTGTAGGCCCGTAGGAACTCGAGGGTCTGCTGCTGTTGGCTTTGTGACTTTCGCGCGCCGTCTTCGACGGGCGCCAAGAGGGTCTCAAGCACATCCGGTTGCCGGATAAACTCAAGTTTTTTGAGGGCCGCCCTGGCTTGGGTCAGTTCGCGGAAAATCCACTCATTGACCACCGTTAAATCGCGCTCCCAAAACTGCCGTTCGAGCTGGAGGTAGAGGTCGCGCACCGACCGCCCTCGCCGATCTACTCCCTCCAGCAATTGCGCCCCCACCGCGTTGATCTGGCCCCTTAGCAGGTCCTCCTTCCAGTCGCTGGCGTCATCACCGAGCTGGCGCGCGGTCAAATAATGGCGGAAAAATTCCTGGACCGTCCGAACCTCGGCGCTGCCCGCCTCGTGTCCCAGCTCCATCGTGATGGCCAGGCACCCGAGGGCGTGGCCCATCGACCGCTCGGCCAACGCCCACAGGTTGCCAAACTGCGGCACCGGCACGCGCGTCAGATCGGCCTGGCGGCCCACCCGGCAGTGGCTCACCTCCCAAGCGTTGGCCGCCTCCTGTCGATCGAGTATCGGCCAGGCTAGCTGGCCAAACCCCGCTCGCCGCGCCGCCTCTACGCCCAGTTCCCGCACCAACTCGCGCATGGCTACATTGGCCGCGGATAGCAACGTGGGCTTGCCTTCTTCATCAAGGAAATCGTCATACACCGTGTAGGCTAGCCACCCGTAAAAGCTGATCTTGCCCAACTCGACCACCCGCTCATCGCTAATCCCTCGCCCGTTTTCGCCCAGGGCCCGCCGGAATAGGTAGGGGAGGAGGGTAATCTGCCCGGCCGCCGTCCCGCCGAGCAGCCGGTCGCGCATGTGCTCTGCTGCCGCCAAGATATCCCCGCCACACTGCTCAAACCGCGCCATCGCTTCCGCAACCACCCGCTCGCTAACCCGTTCGGCAGGCCCGCCGGCCGCCTTGCCCCTCGCGCCCGCCCCAGCCCGGCTCGCGGGCTCTTTGTGGCCGGCCGGCTGCCGGGCCGCCTCGTATTTCGCGGTCGCCTCCAGGCACAATGCCGCCGTCAGTGCCCGCGAGCCGGCCACGTATTTCACCCCCTCAACCGCCGGGTCCATGCAAAACGCCTCCGCTTGCACCGCCGCCTCATCCAGGCCCCGCAGCCAAGCCACCGCCTCCGCCACCGCTGCCGGCTCAGCGCCCAGGTTCAGGCAGGTGCTCACCGCCAGCGCCGTGTCCAACGGGTTGCCCCAGCGCCCGCGTCTTTGCCGTTTTAGCACCCGCTCCAGCAGTTGCACCCGGTGCGCCCCTTGGTACCAGCGCGACACAAAATACTCAATCGGGTACGCCGACGGGTAATACGGCGAGCTCAGTTCTCCGGCCGCCACCCGCTCGTCCGCCAGTTGTTCCAGGTTGGGCAGGTCCACCCCGTGCAGATGCAGCAAGTAGGCAATATTAGCGTTCACGGCCACATCCACATCCTGCCAATGCTCGCCCGCGTCCGCCGGCACAATCCAGGTCCGGTATGGGCCGCCTTCGGCCATCTCGGTGTTCGTTAGGAGCGTCACCAGATGCCCCAGCACCTCGCCCGTCACCACCTCCGGCCGGGCCAGCGTCAGCGCGATAACCGCGCAGCTGGTGTCGTCCCAGTCGTCCGGGTATGGCTGCGATTTTCGCTCCTTGGCCTGGCGCGCCCAATAATTAAACGACCACTGGGGCCCGTGCTGGGCCGCCAGCCAATCCGCCGCCCGCTCCCGCACCAACCCTATCTCGCGGTCCCGTACCCCACTAATGGCCCCCACGATCAGCGCCGGCGCAAACGTTGTCCAATACTCCTTGGCCCCGGCCTCAAACGCTTTCCCTGCCGGTACCGAGTAGCCCACAAACGACCCGTCCGTCTGCTGGTCGGCCGTCAGTATCCGGGCAAAGACGCTCGCGAGTGGTTGCTTCATAGTTACACACTAAGTTAATCCCGACCACTTGGCCAGACTTCAAAAACAAGTGGTAAAAAACCAAAGCATTATGCCCGTCCAGCATGATATAGTTAAAACAGTCAGACCACTCCCGCCCAGCCCTTTCCCCGCCACTCATCCAGCCGCCGCCCGGAGTGGACCATTCTCTAGCCACCAAGCAGCCGCGAGGCTCGAGGTGAATTTAAGAACGAAAGGAGGATAATATGAGCGAAATAATCAAGAAGGCACTAACCGACAAAAGTGCGCGTAGCAGCGACAGCCTGCGCCAGGCAGCGGCCGGCGGCGTCACGCCTAACGCCTACTGGAACTAAGTCCGGGCCTAAAACTGGGCGGGGACCCGCCCAGTTTTCCGTGTATAAAGTATAGGCAGATATTAAATAGTTTATGCGCAGTTTGCACTGGCTCAAAAGGTTAACCGAACCGAAATCTACGGATGAAGACAGCCGCAGACGCGAATTCATTCTCAATGTCTTATTAGCCGGCTCAACGGCAATTGGTGTTGCGGCGTTATTGATTGTAGTAAGCCGTTTTATTAGCCTCGGCTCCCATTATGCTGGAGAGCCTCCTTTATTTGCAGTTCTACAGGTGCTGTTATTTGCCGGGCTGTGGGTGCTTTCTCGCAAAGGGTTCTTTGTACCAGCGGCCTACGCCCTCGTTGTAATCTTTCTCTTACTGACATTCTCCATGCTGTTTGGGTATGGCATCATGTTGCCCCAAGGGCTCCTGCTGCTAGCTCTCGTCCTAGTCATGACGTCAATCTTGCTGGGCACGGCCATTGGCGCCATTGTTACCGCCCTGGCCTCGGTCGCCCTAGTGCTACTAAGCTTGGGGCAACAAGCGGGCAAGCTCAACTTCGACGCCAGCTGGATGAAGGTCCCCGGCGGCCCGGCCGATGCCATCGGCTTTGCCCTCACCTTCTCCATCATCACCACCGTGTCCTGGCTGAGCAACCGGGAGAGCGAGCGCTTCAACGCCACCCTCCAAGACAAAGTTAACCATGCCACCGCCCGGCTGCGCGCGGCCAACAAGAACCTCAAAGTGCTCGACCACGCCAAAGACGAGTTCATCAGCATGGCCTCGCACCAGCTCGGCACGCCGCTCACGGCCATTATGGGCTACCTCTCCATGACGCTCGACGACGACCACAACAACCTCACCCCGACCCAAAAACAGTACGTTGGGTACGCCATGGAAGCTTCCGAGCGCATGGGCGCCATGTCGGCCGACCTGCTCAACGTGTCGCGGCTCAGCGCCGGCCGGTTCGTGATCCGGCGCGAGCTAGTGGACCTCACGGCCGTCGTGCAGGGGGAGGTTGAGCAACTGCGCCCCGCCGCCGAGCGCAAGGGGTTGAAGCTCGTTTTCGCCGCCGAAAAGTTGCCCCAGATCGCGGTCGACGTGAGCAAGACCCGCCAGGTCATCATGAACTTCATCGACAACGCCATTTACTACACCGAAAAAGGCAGCGTGAGCGTGAAGCTTGAGCGCCTTCACGACGCCGTGGCCTTCACCGTTACCGATACCGGCATGGGCGTGCCGGCGGCCGAGAAGTCCAAACTGTTCGCCAAGTTCTACCGCGCCGCCAACGCCAAAGAATCTCGCCCCGACGGCACCGGCCTGGGCCTGTATCTAGCCAAAACCGTCACCGAAGAGCAGGGCGGGTCCATCATCTTCGACTCTGAGGAAGGCCGGGGGAGTACCTTCGGCTTCGTGCTGCCGCTCGGGGCCGCGCCGGCGAAGGCGGGCAAGGTGGGGCGGAAGTAGGGGCGGCGAACCGGTTGCGGCCTAACCTTTGTCGCGCCGCAAATGTGCCGGCTGGTCAAAGTAAATATTGAGGTTACTGTCGTCTTTTTGCAGCGAGAGGAGTTGAACGAGCTGAGGGTGTTGCTCGAGCAGATCGGCGGTGTTCGCCAAGTTGCGCAGCGCGGCCGATTGGCCCCGGGCCTGCTCAAGCTGGGCCTTGGCGCGCAGCTGGGCGGCCAGCGCCTCGGTGTAGGCAATGCGCAGGTCGGAGGGCAGAATAACGTCCTTGATTCTGGCTTCGGTAAGCTCCAAACCGGCATTCTCAAACGTCGGCGCCAGGAGCTTGGCGAATTCCTCGTTCACCTCGGTGCGCTTCTCCAGCAGGTCATCGAGCGTTTTGGTGGCCAAAACATCGCGCAATCGCAATTGAACCGCCTGGTTAAGGTAATCGGGCACCACAATCAGTGACACTTCTCGTATCATTTTAATGGGGTCATGGAGCTTAAAAATACCC
>CAZGZY010000043.1:0-7936 GCA_964530365.1 uncultured Candidatus Saccharimonadales bacterium | reverse complement strand
TGTTCAAATCGTTTTCATCTACATTGAACACATAAA
The DNA here is from genome assembly GCA_964530365.1 of uncultured Candidatus Saccharimonadales bacterium. GTDB lineage: Bacteria > Patescibacteriota > Saccharimonadia > UBA4664 > UBA4664 > CAZGZY01. Next base: position 7,900 of record CAZGZY010000043.1, on the reverse strand, counting down.
TAAATGGCTTGGCAGAGAGTAAATTTAGATCTTGTAAGAGTGATAGGTCGAGACTTGCGCCGTATAGAACGCGCCCAGAATCGAGAATCTCGCGAGCTTGTTGGGTGGTTTCGAGGACCGCCGCAAAGGACTTCGGGTCGCGTTTGGCATCGGATTCGAGTCGTTTGAGACGGCCATCAACGGTGGCCAAATCGGCCAAGATAAGCTCGGTGTTGATGGTTTCGATATCGCGCTTGGGGTCGGTGGTGTCGTCCACGTGTATCACGTTGGGGTCGGAGAAGGCGCGCACGACTTGCACGATGGCGCTACATTCGCGGATGTTGGCCAGGAATTTATTGCCTAGGCCCTCGCCGACGGAGGCGCCCTTAACGATGCCGGCGATGTCCACGAAGGTGACGGTAGCGGGCACGACCTTTTCGGTGGAGTAGAGCTTGGCGAGCTCGGCTAGGCGCGGGTCGGGCAGAGGCACGACGCCGACGTTGGGCTCGATGGTGGCAAAGGGGTAATTGGCCGCTAAGACGTGATTCTTGGTGAGCGCGTTGAAGAGGGTGGATTTGCCGACGTTGGGCAGGCCGACGATGCCGAGGGAGAGAGACATAGGTAATGGGCTACTTGATTAATGCTGGAGTCATTTTACAGATAAAGCGGGCTTGAGGCTAGCTTATTGCTTGGGCACGTAGCCGGCGACGTCAAAATCGGGGTGCCAGAGTTCGAGGAATTGATCTTCGCGGCCGGGCAGACCGCAGACGATGAGTCGCAGCGGACATAGTGGCTGGAAGGCATCCCATCAACCCAACTGGTCAAATACTTAAACGACACCCAAAAGACAGCACGTTGATATTGACGCAACGGCGTACACAGACGAGCATATGCCTTACCACCCTTAACCAAACATTGGAGACTTGGCGTCCAGAAAAGTAGAGGTTTGCAACCTTGATTCGATGGCCTATCTATTATTCAATATGCGAGGAAGGGCGTTTCTAAATGGGCGTTCATTCCGTTAATAGAAGGGAGCTGTATTATGGTTCGCATGCCAACCGAAATCATGGGCTAGCCTCAATGGAGTTGGAGCGCGACGAATTAGCCTCACTCTAGCTCCCGGACGCAGCGCCACCCTGGTCATCGAGGCACCTGCCTACACTGGCCAGGGTGTATTATTTCCAGACCCTTGTCTTAATTGTAAGCGTGTCCCAGTTGTGGCTTTGCCCTCAGTGGGTAGCGTGCCCCTCAACCGAAGAAGTTAGCACTTTCGTACTTCCTGAGCGAACGTTGCAGTACGTACCTAGACAGCAACCACCAACCAATAGCGACCCCATACTCACGTCAAGGCCAATAGTAGGCTCATCAAGGAATACTATTGTCGGCTTGTGCATGAGGCTAGCGACAATCTCACTCCGCATACGTTGGCCGAGCGAAAGCTGGCGTACTGGCTGCTCAATCGTGCTATGGAGTGCAAAGATATCCGACAACTCATTAATACGCTTCTCGATGGTATATTGGTCAAGGTCGTACATCTTGCCAAACAGCTCCAGGTTATCGCGTAGCGGTAGGTTCGGGAGCAATTGTGAGCGCTGACCGAAAACGCAGCCAATCTTATAGCTTAGTTGCAGCCGCTCCTTAAGCGGGTTTAGTCCGCACACGCGAATGTGCCCACCCGTGGGGGCCAAAATACCGGATAACATTTTTATGGTTGTGGATTTGCCAGCGCCATTCGAACCAACGAAAGCCACCATTTCGCCGCTCTTAATGGTGAGGTTGATGTTCTTTACCGCTTCAATGGTTGCGTAGTCGGGCTTGAGCCAGCCCTTTATGCCTTTGGAGCGTTTTTGATAGGTAAACGATTTGTGCAAATCTTCGGTATGTACGATAGGGCTAGACATTTGGCTTTCCTTTATCGGCAGCTATGCCGTGTACTTGTGGCGTGGCGGGATGAGCAGATTATAACAAAAGACGCCGATACGGCGGGCGGGCGCCGAGGCTAGCGCCGTTGCGCCTTAAGCATAAGTACGATACATTACCTAATATATAAGCGTAGGCGCATGTGCCACAGGTAGAGCCGGTTCGTACAAAGTCTCCTAAGGTTGCCATTATTGCCGCGGTGGCGGGGGTGTTGGTGGTGGCGCTGATTGTGGCGGGGGTTTTTTGGTCTAAATCGCAAACCCCGGATACTAAGGCCGCGACGAAGACGGTTTTAAACTCTGCCGCCGACAAGGCGTTTGGCGGTGATTACGACGCGGCGATCGCCGACTTGCAGCAGCAACTGCCGGTCGCTAAGACGAATGAGGAAAAGCTCAACTTGTATATGTCGATCGGGGCCAATTATGAGAACAAGCACGACAATAAGTCGGCGCTGGCGGCGTACCAGAAGGCGGGGGCGATAGCGGCTAGCTACGGGACCAATGACGCGATTGCGCGTACCGCCGAGCGGAGCGGCAATAAGAGCTTGGCGCTGACTTACCAACAGAAAAACCGCGCGCTGGTGAAGAGCGGCCAGGCGCCGCACCACCAAGGCGATTTGCCGGACATTGAAGCGGCCATTACGCGCCTGGGAGGCACGTTATGATACGGCGTTGGCTGCTAGCTGCGGTAATGGTGGCGTCGGCGGTGCTGCCGTTTCTTCCGGCGGGGCGGGCCTCGGCTTTTTCGGGGCGGCCGGCGTATACCGGCTATTTTCAGAATACGTTTGACGATGAGGGAAGCTTTGTGCTGTCGAGCGGGATTTACCCAAGCGCCAACCCGCTATATAACGGCAAGCCGTATACGGCTGATTTTATCAGCCGTATCTTGGGTTATGCCAATGGCGCGACGGGCCGCAACAAGACTGGGGCTGAGTTTATAATTTTGACCATGCTCGGGTATGACCCGCCCTCGCCTCTAGCCACTCGGGCCAACGCGCTGAACCCGGTTACCCAGGCAGCTTGGGTAAAGGCGGTGCGCTACTACAGCGACCAAGGGTGGATTAGGTGGGGCGTAACGAACTCATGGACCATAAACACTTATTGGCAGGGCGACAATAACGGCGGTCCGGAGCCAAATGACGATGCTTGGTACCCTGAGGTGGGGTCGTTTCCGGATACGATTGAGTTCCACCAGCCGGGGACGCCGGATTACTACATTATTAAGCAAAATTGCGCCAACCCGATTGGCGACCCTTCACCGCTGAAGGTGCCGCCGGCGAACTTTGGCGTGACGCTCACAGCCACCGGTGTGCCGCTGAAGGTGGTGCCGGGCCAGACGTATTCGATTAACACCAACTTGCACAATAGTGGTCCGGCCGTTTCGACGCCGGGGACGCTCCAGGTGATGATGCCGGGGGCAGGGGTGTGCTCGCCGGGCGTGGGATGCCCCTTAAACCAGGGCTTTGTGCCGCCGGCTGGGATAACGGCTAAGGGTTTTCGGGCGGCATCGGCGGCGCCTTTTCCGGCAGGGGCTAAGCCCAACTGGTATTGGTCGGTAAAGGCCATGCCGGTAATGCCGGTGGGGGTGGATTACCGGGCGAATATGCAGTGGACGGTGTCGCCGGCCGCGATTGTGGGCACGTTTATTACCTTTGATGTGTATTACGCGCCGGGGGACCTGGCTGGGGCGTTGCGCCATGTGGCGCTAACCTTCCAGGTGATAGCCCAGTCGACGCCGGCGGTGGTGGGTCTTAACGGCGACATCCATGCTGGTGGCGGATTGTGTGGGGGCGCTTTGACCAGCGGCTCGGTTAAGGGCTATCCGGGGGCCGGCTCTGGTGGCCAGTACGTGGTGTCGGCCTCGGCGGCGGGCGGCATTAATGACTTTAGCTCGAATGGGGCAGGTGCGGATACCTTAAAGGTGGGCAAGACTGGTTCGTATGCCTTGGTGTGTCGGCCGGATCTCGTGAAGGCGGCGTTGTCGTATCAGGCGGCCTTTGGATGGGCTGGTATTTCTGGGACTGTGGATGTGGCGACGCTTAGCCCTCTGTTTGATGTGTTCTTTTCGACCTCCCCAAACCTCAAGCTGTATGGGACAGTGAGCCGGCGGATTACCATTGTGTCTACGAGTGGCTCGGTGGAGATTATTGCTCCGATTAAGCTCGATGGAGTAACGCGCGCACGCCAGAACCAGGCGTCGCTTGGCATAATCGCGGGCGGCAACATCAACATTGACCCCGCGGCCACCCAAGTGGACGCGTATTTGTTCTCAAATTCGACGATTGATACATGTTATTTGCCGGCGGGTACGTGTTCGAGCGTGCTGAGGGTGAACGGGTTTTTGATGGCCAGCGACATCGCGCTGCACCGGTTGGGCCCATTTAACGCGCTTAATTCCCCGGTGGCTGAGCAGATAGTGTTAAACCCCCAGATTTATCTGAACCCCCCGAGGCTGTTTGACGCGAGCGTTGACGACCTATTGCTCGAGGGGCAAGGCGAAAGCCAGCCGCTATTCTAATGACAAAGCCAATAGCAAAACTAGTCCATAGGCCCCTGCCGCAGAATTTTGCCGCCACTGTCGGGGTGCTGATTGTGGTTGGGGTGTTTGCATTGGCGATTGGCGTGGCGCTACTAGTTGAGAATGAGCAGCGGGGCAATAAGGTCTGGCCGTTTAATTATTTTGGTAGCGCTAGCATCCAGCAGTTTCACTTGCAAAGTGGTTATGGTAAAATTTAGCTAATGGGACTCTTTGTCAAAGATACAGAATTTTTCGGGTTGGACATTGGTTCGACAGCCCTGCGCTTGGTGCAGCTGCGGCGGGGGAGTACGCACCCGGCTTTGATTGCCTATGGGGCGCTGCCGGTGCCGGCTAACCTCACTTCGAGCGACTCCAAGATGGACCAGGACAAGATTTCGGAGCTGGTAAAGCAGTTGGTGCATGAGAACCGAGTATCGTTGAAGAATGTGGTACTGGGCTTGCCGTCGAATAAAGTGTTCGCGACGGTGATTACCACGCCAAAGCTGGATAACGCGCAGCTGGCCAAGGCTATCCGCTACCAGGCTGAGCAGTACGTGCCTATGGCGCTCGACCAGGTAAAGCTGGATTGGGCGGTGATTGACCAGAGCAAAGACGGCAAACAGCTGGAAGTGCTGCTAGTGGCCGCGCCAAACTCGGTGATCGACAAATATGTGGGGATTTTGGAGAAGGCGGGGTTGGAGCCGTTGGCACTGGAGGCGAACGCAACGGCAGTCGCGCGGGCTTTGGTCCCCACGAGCAGCCTAGCGGTAGCGATGGTGGATTTTGGTTCATTGGACTCAGATATTTCGATTATTTGGAACAACGCACCCCGGCTGATCCGTTCGATCTCGGTGGGCGGGTTGACGCTCGTGCGATCGGTGGCGCAGAACCTAGGGCTCGATGAAGTGCAGGCTACGCAGTTTACCTACAAGTTTGGCTTGACCCAGTCGAAGCTGGAAGGCCAGGTGTTTAAGTCGATCAAGCCGACGCTCGATAACCTGGTATCGGAAGTGGAGAAGTCGGTGAAGTACTTCAACGGCCGTTACCCCGATGTGAAGATCGAGAAGCTGGTGGTGACCGGCGGGGCGTCGAGTTTGCCGGAGCTGGGGCCGTTTCTGGCGAACTCCACGGGGCTGCCGGTGGAGTTTGGCAATGCTTGGGTGAATGTTTCGTACCCGTCTGGGCTGCAGGATAAGCTCATGGGCCTCTCTAGTGAGTACGCGGCTGCGGTTGGTTTAGCGGGCCGGGGGTATATGGGATGAGCATTCTAATAAACCTTCTTCCCGATATTCGCCAAGCTAAGCTTCGTGAACACCGCCGCCGCCAGCTGGTGAGTGGCGTGTCGGTGTTGGTGTGGGTAATTTGCGGAAGCGTGGTGGCATTGATGGCGGTATACTCCACTGGCCAGAAGGTGGTGATTGATAACTACACCCGGTCTATTGCGGATAATAAGGTGAAGCTGCAGGCTGTGCCGGGCTTGGTGGACGCGTTGACGGCGCAAGAGCACTTGGCGGAGTTGCCCACATTGTATGACAACCGGGTGTATATGACGAAGTTTTTCCGGGCTTATTCGGAAGTAAACCCGACGGCCATTGGCCTGACCTCGATGGCAATCGACGCGCAGAATGCTATGACCATTAATGGTACAGGCGACTCGTACGCGGCCGTCGCTAAGCTGGCCCGAGCGCTGCAGGCTTCCAATGTGAAGATTGGGACCGGTGCGGCCGAGGCTAATACGCCGTACTTTTCAGGTGTGATAATTACAAATGTGGCGTTGGCCGCCAAGGGGGTGACATTCACCCTGAGCGCGAACGTAGACCCGGGGGCTACCACCAATGGCACAAAATAAGACCGAAAACTTATCGAGCAATAATCTGGTGATTATTATGCTACTCATTAGCTTCCTAGTGGTGGGCGCTTCGGGGTTGGTGGTTAAGGCGTTGTTTACGAGTATTGTACGGGATACCAAAGTGGCCACGGCTAAAGGTAAGGCCGATAAGCAATTGAGCGCCGACCTAACGGCTGCGCCGAGGCTGGTTGACGCTTACGCGGCCTTGGGGCCACAGGCTCTGGTGCTATCGGACGCGTTGCCCACTACGGTCGATTTGCCGAGTCTGCTGGTGGGGCTTGAGGGCATGGCTGGTGATGCCGGGATTAAGCTCAAGACGGTTGCGGCGGCGCAGGTGGCAGTTAGCGCCTCTACCACCCCCGCTCCGACCTCGGGCTCCACCGCGACGCCCCAGGTTTACCCCTTCTCCGTGACGTTTGACGGCACTTATGCTTCGATGCAGAAATTCTTGTCGGACATCGAGGTGTCGGCTAGGCCGATGCGGGTGGTGGGGATCCAGCTCAATGGTAGCGGGAGTGCGTTGAGCGGCGAGATTGATATTCAGACATATTATCAGGATAAGGCGCAGCTGCCGTTTAGCACGGAGACTATTAAATGAAACAAAAAGACATGGTCTACTTGTTGCTCGCGGTTGGGATATTTCTGGTGGCCGGATACGTGGGCTACACCCAATTGGTCCCGAAAAAGCCAGCTTCGTCGACTATTGAGGTTGAGAAGGTTGGCGTGGTACCAGCGAGTTTGGATGAGGCCGGCTTAACGCGCCTGGCCGACCCAGCGAAAGTCCAGGATTTTAACCCCCCAGTGGATTTGGGCGGCTTGGGTAACGCGGCGCCGTTTGGACCATAATTGAGATTTGGCCGGTTCTTGCGTGGTTGGGGGGAGCCGGGGATATGGGCTCGGCTTGGTTGCCGCGGCTTGTTGCCCATAAGAAATTCCCGCAAGCGTAACCATGATGTACAATTAGCTTATGTTATCAGTCGAAAGCCAGCACCGGATCGAGGAACTTCTCTTAGAAGGGAAGCTGCTTAGCAAGGACGATTTAGAGACCGCTAAAGTCGACGCGTTGAAGGCCTCCAAGCCGCTCATTGCCTACATTGCCGAGAAAAATTTGGTGGGCGAAGAGGATTTGACGCGGATTTCGGCGTCGGCCATGGGCGTGCCGTACGCGAACCTCAACAACATTACGGTGACGGAAGACATTATCAAACTGCTGCCGAAAGAGACGGCCGAGACCTATATGGCGGTACCGTTTGGGATGCAGCAGGGGCGGCTGGCGGTGGGGATGCTCGACCCGACCAACATTCAGGCCGTGGACTTTTTGGGGCGCAAGGTGGGGCATACGGTAACGGTGTACCTGGCGAGCCGGGCATCGATTGACCATGTGCTGGCGCAGTTTCGGAGCGATGTGGCGGCGGATGTGGCCTCGGCGATGGACATTGCGAGCGTCGACGACCACCCCAAGGTGGAGCCCAAAAACGCCAAGGAGATGCAGAATTTGGTGCAGGATGCGCCAATTACGCGGGCACTGAACGCAATTTTGGACTACGCGGCGCAATCGAGGGCGTCGGACATCCACGTGGAGCCGCGCGAGAAGGAACTGAAGATCCGCTACCGCATTGACGGCATCTTGCAGGA